>DAIESZ010000224.1 GCA_027346035.1 Propionibacteriaceae bacterium | reverse complement strand
TCCATACGGTCCCCTAACTGTTTCCTGGATGCTACGCCGACCCGTCGCGGAGTCACGAAGGGATCGGCGCCCCTCCCCCCCAAGGGGGTGACCGCGCGGTCGGTTGGCCGGACACCGGGGGAATCGGAATAATGTCCCGGTGATCCATCCCCTACTCGACAGGCCCCAGTGGTGGCGCGACGCCGTCGTCTACCAGATTTATCCCCGCAGTTTCGCCGACGCCCACGGTGACGGGCTGGGCGACATCCCCGGCGTGACCAGCCGGGTCGGATACCTCCGCGAGCTCGGCGTCGACGCGGTCTGGCTCTCGCCGTTCTACCCGTCGCAACTCGCCGACGGCGGCTACGACGTCGACGACTACCGCGACGTCGACCCACGGCTCGGGTCGCTCGCCGAGTTCGACGAGATGGTCACCGCCCTGCACTCCGCCGGCATCGGGGTGATCGTCGATCTCGTGCCGAACCACACGTCGAACCGGCACGCCTGGTTCGTGGAGGCGCTGGCCGCGGCCCCGGGATCCGCCGCGCGCGAGCGCTACCTGTTCCAGGACGGCGCGAACGGCGGGATCGAGCCGCCGAACGAGTGGGAAAGCCTGTTCGGCGGTTCGGCGTGGACGCCGGCCGGCGACGGCCAGTGGTACCTCCACCTGTTCGCCCCCGAGCAGCCCGACCTCAACTGGGACAACCCCGAGGTGCGAGCCGACTTCGAGACGACGCTGCGGTTCTGGAGCGACCGGGGCGTCGACGGGTTCCGCGTCGACGTCGCGCACGGACTGGTGAAGGACCTCGGGGAGCCGTGGGAGCGCCAGGACGAACTCGAGCACTGGCCGCGTCCGGACGGCTCGCACCCCTTCTGGGACCGCGACGGCCTGATGGACATCTACAGGTCCTGGCGCCGGGTGTTCGACTCCTACGACCCGCCGCGGTTCGCGGTGGCCGAGGCGTCAGTGCACCCGTCGCGGCGCGCCCGCTACGCGTCGCCGGAGACCCTCGGGCAGGCGTTCAACTTCGCGATGTCCGACGCCGACTGGCGACCCGACGACTTCCACGAGGTGATCGACACCGCCCTCCGCGACGTGGCGGAATCGGGCTCATCCCCCACCTGGCTGCTCGGCTGCCACGACGCACCACGGGTGGCGTCCCGGTTCGGGCTGCCGCTCATCCCGTCCCCACGCGTGTTCGCGGACGCCGCGGGAGGCCGCCCGTTCCGCCATGACAGCCAGTGGCTGGCCCGCCAGTGGCTGCTGAGCGATGGGCGGCGTCCCGATCTCGACCCCGAGCTCGGACTCCGACGGGCCCGCGCCGCGGCGCTCATCGAACTGGCCCTGCCCGGCTGCACGTACGTCTATCAGGGGGACGAATTGGGCCTGCCCGAGGTCGCCGACCTGCCGCCCGAGGTGCTCCAGGACCCGATGGCGGGGCGATCCGCGCGCGAGAAGGGCCGTGACGGCTGCCGGTTGACGATGCCGTGGTCGGCCGACCGGAACGCGCTCGGCGGGAACTAGTGCGGGTTCGGGCGCGACGGGGCACACCTGCCGCAGCCCGACTGGTTCGCCGACTACGCCGTCGACGTCCAGTCGGCCGACCCCACCTCGACCCTCGCGATGTACCGGCGCGCGGTCGCGATGCGGGCGTCGCTGCTCGCGGAAGCGTCCGCTGAGTCGCCCAGCGCATCTGGCGGTTTCGCGTGGGTGCCGGCGGGCGAGGGGGTCCTGCACTTCCACCGGGGGCCGTGGCACTGCGTGACCAACTTCACCGACGCGCCGGTCGCCCGGCCCACCGGTGAGGTGCTGCTGTGCAGCGCGCCCGAGGGTGCCGGAGACGGCGTCCCCGCGAACTCGACGCTCTGGCTCCGGGCCGCCTGAGGCCGGCCGACCGGGGCCCGCACCCTCGGGCCCTGTCCGGGATGGACGCTTGGTGTTGTCCGGGATGGATGCTGGGTGTTGTCTGGACCCATGAGGTACGTCGAAGGGCCCACGGGCAAGCAGATATCGAGAGTCGGACTGGGCACCTGGCAGTTCGGGTCGCGCGAATGGGGCTATGGCCACGACTACGACCAGCGCGAGGCCGGTGCGATCGTGGGCCGCACCCTCGAGCAGGGTGTCACGCTGTTCGACACGGCCGAAATCTACGGCTTCGGACGCAGCGAGCGGATCCTCGGGCGCGCGCTGCGGCGCTCGGACGCCGATCTCGACCGGTTGGTGGTCGCGAGCAAGGTGTTCCCGCTCGTGCCGACCGCCCCGGTGGTGGAACAGCGGGCGGTGGGCAGCGCCAGCAGGCTCGGCGTGCGTCGCATCGACCTGTACCAGGTGCACCAGTCGAATCCGGTCGTCAAGGACCCCACGACGATGCGCGGCATGCAGGCACTGCTCGACGTGGGCCTGATCGGCGCGGTCGGTGTCAGCAACTACTCCCTCGACCGCTGGAAAGCGGCGGATCGTGCCTTGTCGGAGGCCTATTCGCAGTCCGAACTGGTGTCTGGCGACGCGCCCGTCGTGGTGTCGAACCAGGTGCAGTACAGCCTGGTGCACCGCGACCCCGAGGCCGACCTGCTGCCGTTCGCGGCATCCGAGGGGAGGCTGGTCATCGCCTACAGCCCGCTCGCTCAGGGATTGTTGTCGGGCCGCTACGGCCCCGGCGACCGGCTCACGGGCGTCCGGGCGGCCAACCCGCACTTTCTCCCCGACAACCTGGCGGCCTCGGCGCCGCTGCTCGACACCCTGCGCGACATCGCGGCGTCCCACCAGGTGAAGCCGGCCCAGGTGGCACTCGCCTGGACGCTGCGGCACCCAGCTGTCGTGGCGATCCCCGGCGCGTCGAGCGTCGCGCAACTCGAGAGCAATGTCGAGGCCGCCGATCTCGACCTCGGCGACGACGAGCTCCGCGCGCTCACCGAGGCATCGAACCGCTACCGGCCCGTCACCGGAATCGCGACGGTGCCGCAGCAGATCCGCCGGATGCGCGAGGCCCGGCGGAGCTGAGGTCGCCGGGAATCAGCGACACGGACAGCGCATCGACCGGATCGGATTCGTGGGCCAAGCGGCAGTCTGCAATGCCTGCCAGGGATATGGCCCTAACGGCCGGCGTCCGAACGGCTGGCGATCACGACGGTGGGCGTCCGAACGACTGGCGATCTCTGCTCCGGCTGGCGAAAACGACACCGAATCAGCAGCGATCGCCAGCAACTCGGCAGAGATCGCCAGCAGAACCGTCGAAAACGCCAGCCGCAGGGCCGCAGCGGCGCCCTCAACCCTTGCGAGCACTCTGGCCCGGTCAACAATCGTCCGCCACACCGGCACGACCGAACGACGGCAGCCGGCACGACCGACGACCGCACGACACGATCGCACGACACGACCGAAACCGGCACGACCGCACGACACGACCGCACGACCGCAACCGGCACGACCGACGACCGCACGACGGCGAGTTGCCGGGAGCCGACGCGCCCCCGGCGCGACACCACCCGCACCGCACCACCGGCACCCAAGTGGCAGCGGAGACGGCG
>DAIESZ010000217.1 GCA_027346035.1 Propionibacteriaceae bacterium | reverse complement strand
TAGCGCAGGATGCGGGTGTAGTGCGTGATGAGGAGCAGGCCGCGATCGCCGCTGGCGGTGTACCGGTTGATCCCGTCCGAGACGACCTTGAGGGCGTCGATGTCAAGGCCCGAGTCGGTCTCGTCGAGGATCGCGAACGTCGGGTTGAGCAGTTCGAGCTGGGCGATCTCGTGGCGCTTCTTCTCCCCGCCCGAGAACCCCTCGTTGACCGAGCGGGCCGCGAACGAGCTGTCGAGTTCGAGCCTGCCGAGCGCGGCGTTGACGTCCTTGACCCAGGTGCGCACCTTCGGGGCCTGGCCGTCGAGCGCGGTCTTGGCGCTGCGCAGGAAGTTCGTGACCGAGACGCCGGGAACCTCGACGGGGTACTGCATGGCGAGGAACAGACCGGCGCGGGCCCGCTCGTCGACGGTGAGCTTGGTGAGTTCGACGCCGTCGAGGGTCACCGACCCGGAGGTGATCCGGTACTTCGGGTGGCCCGCGATCGAGTAGGCGAGGGTCGACTTGCCCGACCCGTTCGGGCCCATGATCGCGTGCATCTGACCGGACTCGGCGGTGAGGTCGACACCCTTGAGGATCTCGATGGGTCCGGTCTCGGTGAGGACGTCGACGTGCAGTCCGGAAATGGCGAGGGTGGCCATGGTCAGTTCTCCTGGTGTGTGGTCGTAAGGGCGTGGGGGTCGAAGGCGATGGGGTTGTCGACGTCGACCTGGATGTCGTCGCCGACGATGCGGACGGGGTAGACGGGCACCGGTTGGGTGGCGGGGAGGCCGAGGGCCGCTCCCGTGCGCAGGTCGAACCGGGAGCCGTGCAGGTAACACTCGATCGAGCGGTCCTCGACGTCGCCCTCGCTCAGGGGCACCTTGGCGTGGCTGCACTCGTCGTGGATGGCGTACCAGTCGCCCTCGTGCCGCACGATGGCCACGTCGAAGTCCCCGGCGTCCGCGGCCAATGGCCGGTCGTCGGTGATCTCGGAGACCTGTGCGAGGGTGCGGAAGCTCATGCGTCCTCCCCGGCGGTCACCGCGGACAACTCCCGCTCGACCTCCTCGAGCATGCGCTGCTCGATGGCGGGCACCCCGATCCGGCGGATGATGTCGACGAAGAAGCCGTGCACGACCAGACGCCGCGCCTCGACCTCGGAGATGCCGCGGCTCCTGAGATAGAACAGCTGCTCGTCGTCGAAGCGCCCCGTCGTCGACGAATGCCCCGCACCGATGATCTCGCCGGTCTCGATCTCGAGGTTCGGCACCGAGTCGGCCTGGCAGCCGTCGGTGAGCACGAGGTTCTTGTTCGCCTCGTAGGTCTCGATGCCCTCGGCCACCTTGCGGATCAGCACATCGCCGATCCACACGGAGTGCGCGCCCTGCCCCTGCAGTGCGCCCCGGTAGTCGACCTTGCTCCTCGTGTGCGGCTGGTTGTGATCGACGAACAACCGGTGCTCGGTGTGCTGGCCACCGTCGACGAAATAGAGCCCGAACTGTTCGAGCTGGCCCCCGGGGCCGGCGTACTTGGACCGCTCGACGATGCGCACGGCCTTGCCCCCGAGGGACGCCTGGACCGTGCGCACCTGCGCGTCCCGCCCGATGAGCAGCGACACCTGGCTTCCGTGCACGGTGTCGTCGGCCCAGTCCTGCAGCGACACCAGGTTCACCTGGGCGCCCTCGCCGACGACGACATCGGTCTTGTTGGCGTACTGGGCGCTCCCCACGTAGTGGATCGCGATCGTGGCGACCGCATGGGCGCCCACGCGGATCACCACGTGGTCGAACACGGTGCCACCGGTGCCCCGCAGGGTGATCAGCACCGGCTCGGCCAGTTCGGCCTCCGCGGGGATGTCGACGAGGTGGGCACCGTGAGTGGCGTTGGCCACCGCCTTCGCCGCGATCCGGTCGACCGGCGGCTCGACCGACAGCAGACGCGCCTCGTCGGCGTCGATCCGTCGCACCGTCACACCGTCGGGCAGTTCGGTGGTCCACTCGAGGCTCCCGTCGGTGGGACCCGAGGTCAACAACGTGCGGAACGTGCGCACGGGGGTGAATCGCCACACCTCTTCGCGCCCGTTCGGCATCGGATGCTCGTCGAGATTCCACGACGGGGTCGGGTGCAGGTGCGACGACACCGTCTCGACGGCGCTCGCGACGTTCGGCGCCTCGGCGGCCCGGGGTGCCAGGGTCTCAGTTGTCACAGTTGGTTCCTTTATCGGTGAAGTCCTGTGGGACGCGGATCGGGCGGGTCGCCGGCGCTCAGCCGACGGCCCCCTCCATCTGCAGCTCGATGAGCCTGTTGAGCTCCAGGGCGTACTCCATCGGCAGCTCGCGGGCGATCGGTTCGACGAAGCCGCGGACGATCATCGCCATGGCCTCGTCCTCCTTCAGTCCGCGCTGCATGAGGTAGAACAGCTGGTCCTCGCTCACCTTCGACACGGTCGCCTCGTGGGCCATCGACACGTCGTCCTCACGCACGTCGACGTAGGGGTAGGTGTCGCTGCGGCTGATCTGGTCGACGAGCAGCGCGTCGCACTTCACCGAGGACGACGAGTGGGATGCGCCCTCGCGCACCTCGACGAGGCCGCGGTAGGACGAGCGTCCGCCACCGCGGGCGACCGACTTGGAGATGATCGAGCTGTGCGTGTTCGGGGCGCAGTGCACCATCTTGCTGCCCGCGTCCTGGTGCTGTCCCTCACCGGCGAAGGCGATCGACAGCGTCTCGCCCCGGGCGTGCTCGCCCATGAGGTAGACGGCGGGGTACTTCATCGTGACCTTGGAGCCGATGTTGCCGTCGATCCACTCCATCGTCGCGCCCTCTTCGCAGGTGGCGCGCTTGGTGACGAGGTTGTACACGTTGTTCGACCAGTTCTGGATGGTCGTGTAGCGGCACCGGGCGTTCTTCTTGACGATGATCTCGACCACGGCGCTGTGCAGCGAATCCGAGGAGTAGATGGGAGCCGTGCAGCCTTCGACGTAGTGCACCTGGGCGCCCTCGTCGACGATGATCAGCGTGCGCTCGAACTGGCCCATGTTCTCGGTGTTGATCCGGAAGTAGGCCTGCAGCGGGATCGTGACGTGCACGCCCTTCGGCACATAGATGAACGACCCACCCGACCACACGGAAGTGTTCAGCGAGGCGAACTTGTTGTCGCCGACCGGGATGACCGTGGCGAAGTACTCCTTGACCAGGTCGGGGTGCTCCTTGAGCGCCGTGTCGGTGTCGAGGAAGATGACGCCCTGGCGCTCGAGTTCCTCGTTGATCTTGTGGTAGACGACCTCGGACTCGTACTGCGCGGCGACCCCGGCGACGAGGCGGGCCTTCTCGGCCTCCGGGATGCCCAGACGGTCGTAGGTGTTCTTGATGTCCTCGGGCAGGTCGTCCCACGACTGTGCCTGCTTCTCCGTGGACCGCACGAAGTACTTGATGTTGTCGAAGTCGATGCCGGAAAGGTCGGCACCCCACGTGGGCATGGGCTTCTTCTCGAACAGCTTGAGGCCCTTGAGTCGCAGGTCGAGCATCCATTCCGGCTCGTTCTTCATCGCCGAGATGCGGCGCACCACATGCTCGTTGAGTCCGCGCTCCGCGATGGCGCCGGCGGCGTCCGTGTCGTGCCAGCCCCACTGGTAGCTGCCGAGTGCGGCGAGATGCTCATCCTGGGTGGAGCCGAGGCCCGGGGCCATCGGCGCCGCTTGCGGGTTGTCGAGCTGGGTCATGTCTCAGCCTTCCTTCGGTGGGTTGGGGACGTGTGTCGTGCAGACGCCGTCGCCGTGGGCGATGGTCGCCAGTCGTTGCACGTGGGAATGGAGCAGGGACGAGAACAGTTCGGTCTCGACCGCGCACAGTTCGGGGTAGCGGGCGGCGATGTGCGCCACCGGGCAATGGTGCTGGCACAGCTGCTCACCCGAGGCGACCGGTTCGATCGAGGTGACGTAGCCGACCAGGTTGAGGGCCTCGGCGAGCAGGTCGACCGGATCGGCGTCCGGGCGCGCGTCGTGCAGGACGCCGTAGGCGGCCTCGATGTCGCGGGTACGCTGCCAGGCCAGGTTGGTGAGGGCCTGCGGCCCCGACGTCTCGACCAGCAGGTCGATCGCCTTCGCGGCGAGCCGGTCGTAAGCCTGGGGGAACGAGGCGCGACCCGCGTCGGTGAGCAGGAAGACCTTGGCGGGACGGCCGCGGCCGCGCTGCCCGTAGACCCGCTGCCCGCGGGAGGTGATGAGGCCGGTCTCACACAGGACGCCGAGGTGCCGGCGGATGGCCGCCGTCGTCAGCCCGAGCCGTTCGCCGAGTTCCGCGACCGTGCTGGGCCCGTGCGAGAGGATCGACCTCACCACGCGTTCGCGGGTGCCGCGATCCTCGGCTGCGGCCACCTCGTCGGGCTCCGGGGCCTGCGAGACACAGGCGTCGGTGATCGGCAAGGTTTTCACAACATCATTCTTGCCTAATTCGCGGCCAAGTCAAACGCGGGGTCCCGAAACGGACGCCATCGGCCCCCGAAACGGACGTTCGTACCGGCGCGGAGCCGCCCGTCCGTGCCGGGCCGGGGTGGCCCGTGCGAACCGGGCCGGGGTGGCTCCGCCGCCGTCGCCCCGGACCCGCCACCCCAAGATTGACACGTCCTGCAAGGATGCTCGCCCTGGGCGGCACTTCCATGCAGGACGTGCGCATCTCGGGGGGCGCGGGCGACGGACGGGCCCCCTCACCCGGTGGGCAGACAGGGCCAGATCGCCGCGGCGTCGTCCGACCACGCGACCGCCCCGGCTCGCCAGAGGCCGTCGGCCCCGACGATCCCGAGTGCGCGGTCCCGGTCGAGGACCCCCCTGCGGTCGAGGGCGACAAGCACCGCTTCGTCAGAGGTCTCACGGATCACCACCACGAGGTCGTCGTCGGCGTGCAGCCAGCGGATCGCGCCCTCACGCAGCGGCCGGAACCGGGCGCGCACCTCGGCCAGCCTCCGGTAGTGGTCGAGCGTCGCGGCGTCCCGCTGCCCCGGAGGTGGGAAGGGACGCCGGGAGTCCTCGAGCCCGGCCCCCTCGAGTCCGACCTCGTCGCCGGCGTAGACCATCGGCGTGCCGGGCAGGGTGAACTGCAGCACGGCGCCGAGGTGGTGCCCCGCGCGTCCGGCCACCGTTCGCAGGCGCGGCGTGTCGTGACTGTCGAGCAGGTTCATCGACGCCTGCCGCGCGGGCCACGGGATCGCCCCGCTGAACGACTCGATCGCTCGCACCATCTGTGCGGCTCCGTAGTGGCCGAGGTCGATCGGTGCACCCCAGTGATGATCGGCCCGGCCGTCGGTGAGCCACGACCACACCGGACGGGTGAAGCCCGCGTAGTTCATCGTGGCCTGCCAGCCCCCACCGGCGAGTTGAGCGCGGGCGTCGTGCTGGAGCTCGGCCACCAGGTAGTAGGCCGGAACGCCCGCCGCGGCGGCGAGATCGTCGAGGGTGCGCCGGGTCAGCCGGGCCACCAGATCGGTCTCGTCGACCGCCCCGTGAATGCCGGCCGACTGGGCCACGTCGATCCGCCAGCCCGACAGTCCGAGGTCGCGGACGAAGTGGGCCACCACCGAGTCCGGTCCGTGGTAGAGCCGCCGGCGCAGTTCCGGGTCGCTGTGGTCGAGTTTCGGCATCCCGGGCAGGTCGAAGAAGCCCGCGTACCTGCTGCGGTCCGGCGCGAAGAAGTAGAAGCCCGACTCCGCGGACGCCGGGTCGGCGAGCGCCGCGAGGAACCAGTCGTGGGCCGACCCGGTGTGGTGGAGCGTCAGGTCCCCGATCACGTGCATGCCGCGCCGCGCCGCCTCGGCCGTGAGATGTGCGAGCGCGTCGTCGCCACCCAGCAGCGGGTCGACGTGATCGAAGCTCGTCGCGTCGTAACGGTGGTTCGACTGCGCGGGGAAGAACGGGGTGAGGTAGATCGTTCGGACTCCGAGCGGGGCCAGGTCGTCGAGGTGATCGGCGATCCCCCACAACGTTCCGCCGTACCACTGGCGCATGGCGCGCGGTGTCCCATGCGCCACGGGCTCGTCCCAGGACGCCGGCTCGGCCCATTCGGGCAGCGCCCCCCGCAAGGGGTGTGTCCCCCGGGCGAACCGGTCGGGGAAGATCTCGTAGGTGGTGCCCTCGTGCACCCACGCCGGCGGCTCGGGAGAGGTGGTGAGGCGGAAGTCGTCCGCGTCCGGCACCTCGACGTCGTGCGCACCGGTCACGTTCACGCTCCAGCCGCGCCCGCCCGCACTGGCGAGGAAGCGGTAGCAGAGGTGCTCGTTCATCACCGGCACGGGCGCCTCCCACCACCGCCAACCGGCCGGGTCCTGCGGACCCGCGACCGCCTCGACGAACCGGGGGTCGCCATCACGGCTGTAGCGGACCGCGACGGCGTCCACGCCACCCCGGACGCGGAGCCGCACCGTGACGACATCGCCGAGGGACACCGGTCCGGACGCGGTCACGCACAGCGGCGACCCGTCGTGGAACAACTCGAGGTGGGGCGCCACCGCGGACGTCCCCATCGACACAGGAAGCATCGGATCTCCACTCGCTTCGACCGGCCGCGAAGCTACCGGACGGTCAGATTCTTGCAGAATTATGACCTGCCTTGCAGGAACCGGACCATCCTGCCCCCCCAACCGTCGCGTGTCCACTAACAGCGATTTGACTAGGGATTTCTTTCCGTATCACGTTCACTGCGAGCGAAGATAACGATCCGATGACGAAAGGGGGGTGGGCTTCACAACGCCCCGGTCTCCGTGTCAGGATGCCTCAACTGCAAGATCTTGCAGATCGGCTCGCGTGGCAACGGCTGCCGCGGGGCACCACATGAAAGGGACACCATGACGCACACGTTCGACCGGCGGGGCTTCCTCGGCCTCGCTGGCCTCGCTGTGGGAACCGCCGCCCTCAGTGCGTGCGGAGGCAGTAACACCAGCTCCGGCACCTCGGCCAGCTCGGGCACGACCGCCAGCGCTTCGGCGACCTCGGCGTCGGCCTCAGCGGCGGCGACGACACCCGCCGCGGTCAGCTCCAAGGATCCCGCGCGCGCCGACGCCGACCTCGTGATCTGGTGTGACAACGACCGTTACCCGGTCATCAAGAAGTACGCCGATCAGTTCGCCTCCGACAACGGCATCAGCGCCGCGGTTCAGGTCGCCACCGACGTCCGCGCGCAGTTCACCACCGCGGCCAAGGTCGGCAAGGGCCCCGATGTCATCATCGGCGCCCACGACTGGCTCGGTCAGTTCGTTCAGGACGGCACCGTCCAGCCGATCCAGCTCGACCCCAACGTCGCAGCGCAGTTCGCTCCCAGCGCGATGGCCGCGACCAAGTTCAACGGACAGACGTGGGGTGTCCCCTACGCCATCGAGAACCTCGGTCTGGTGCGCAACACCGCCCTGGTTCCCAACGCTCCCGCCACCCTTGACGAACTGCTGGCCGCCGGCGACAAGGTCGTCAAGGCGGGCAAGGCCAAGCAGGCGCTCGTGTTCCAGGTGAGCACCGTCGGTGACGGCTATTACTTCTACCCGTGGCTGCACGCTTACGGCGGCGGCATCTTCGGCACCAAGTCGAACGGCGACTACGACCCGACCAAGGTGATCGTGAACAACGCCGGCTCGATCAAGGGCGCCGCCCAGGTGCAGAGGCTGGCTCAGCTGAAGCTCCTGTCGACCTCCATCGACTACAACGCGGCCAACGCCATGTTCCAGAAGGGTCAGGCGCCGTTCATCATCACCGGCCCCTGGTCGATCGCCGCGTTCAAGAGCGCCGGCCTCAAGTACGGCATCAGCAACCTGCCCACGCCCCCCGGTGGCGGCACCATGACCCCGTTCCTCGGGATCCAGATGTTCTACATCGCCAAGAATGCCAAGAACGTGGCGTTCGCCCAGGAGTTCGTCACCAAGACCATGACCACCAAGGACGTCCAGATCGCGCTCTACGAGGTCGGCCAGCGTCCCCCTGCACTCACCGCCGCCTACGACGAGGTCGCGGCCAGCAACCCCGACATCAAGGCCTGGTTCGAGGCGGGCAAGGGTGCCCTCCCCATGCCCAACATCCCGGCCATGAACGCGGTCTGGGTTCCCCTCGGTCAGGCCGAGGCCGACATCGTGTCGGGCAAGTCCCAGCCTGCGGCCCGGATGAACGCCGCCGC
>DAIESZ010000344.1 GCA_027346035.1 Propionibacteriaceae bacterium | reverse complement strand
GGGCCGGGGCCGGTTCCGGCGACCCAGTCGGCCGTGCGGCGCAGCATCAGAGCGGTGGCGTGTTGGTCGTCCGACCAGTGCCGCCCGGGCCAGGGGTTGCGCCAGAGCACCGCGTCGCCGTGGCTGATCGTCTCGGAGTCGAACCCCGACATGTCGAGATCATGACCCGATTGGCGGCGCTCGATGCGTGAGCTGAGGATCGTCTCGGGGCCGCCCCAGTGCAGCAGCCGCTCTCCGTCGAGTTCCCCGTGGGTCCCGCGCACGACGAGTCGCCGGAAGCGGAGCAGGTTGCGGGTCTGCTGGTCGGTGAAGTCGTAGATGCCGCTGCGCTCCTCCCCGAAGTCGACCACCCCGTGCGTCGTGGACGCCGGGACGGGCTCGGTCGCGCCGGTCCATCCGCCGCGCGCGAGCGGCTGGAGCAGGGGAGCGGACACCGTGGTCGCATGCACGGTCGAGGGTCCGGGTGCCGCCCCGAGGTAGGCCCGCATCAGCGCGACCGCGTGGTACAGCTGCGTCGACGACACCTGCACCTGGGTGGGCGCGCCGATGGCCCCGGTGCGCACGAGAGCCAGCCTGGCCGCGTGCGAGGGGTACAGCGGATACTGTTCGGCGACCTGCACCAAGCCGGACGCTCCCACCTCGGACCACAGCCGACCCAGCCCGTCGGTGTCGCGCGCCGGTGGGGTCTCCGTGAGCACGGGAAGGCCCCCAGCCACGGCGTCGGCGATCACGCCGGGGGCGGAGTCCCACCCCACCGACGACACGACGAACCGGGCGCCGGTGGCGTCCACTGCCTCGCCGAGCGAGCCGAACGCGGGCACGGGGGTGTCCCGCGGTGTGCGGACCACGATGCCGACGCACGGGACGCCGTCGATTCCGAGGCTTGCCTCCAGCCATGCGCGGGAGCGGTAACCCCAGCCGACGAGCACGAAGGGGACACGGTCGCCGGGATCGCTGGTCACGAGTGGAGCTTAGTCAGCGACGATGCCCGCGTGGCGGTCGCGCCGCGAGCCGCACTATCCCAGCGCCCGACGGATGAGGTCGGTCACTCGGGTCTCGACCTCGTCGTTCCACGCCATGATCGCGAAGGCGGTCGGCCACATGGCGCCGTCGTCGAGCTTCGCGACGTCCTGGAAGCCGATGTGGCCGTAGCGGGTCTTGAACTTGGCGGCGAACTGGTAGAAGAACACGATCTTGCCGTCGCGCGCATAGGCCGGGTAGCCGTACCACGTCCGGCTCATGAGGTCCGGGAATTCGCGCGTGACCAGAGCATGAAGCCCCTCGGCGATCGGCCGATCGTGGTCGTCCATGGCCGCGATCGCAGCCAGCACGTCGGCCTCGCCCGCCTTGCCCTCCTGCTCGCGCTTGCGCTCCGCGGCGTACTGCTTGATCGCGGCGCGCTCCTCGGCCGACAGGCCGCTGCTCTTGGTTGCCATGGGGCGATCCTGCCACGCGCCGCCTCGGCGAGCCATGGCGCCCCGCGTCGGGGGCGGCGTCCACCGGTCGAGACCGCGGAATCCGTCGGACTCCGGCAGCGTTGGGCCAGGCGTGAACAGATCAGTGATGGCGGAGTCGTTCGGTGGACCCGAGGTCCTCAATGTGCGGGAGGTGGCAGTCCCGCACCCGGAGCCCGGGCGCGTGCGGGTGCGGGTGACGGCCGCCTCGCTGAACCCGGTCGACTGGAAGGTCCTCGCGAACGCGCAGACGGCCGCGGCGTTCGGCGTGACCCTGCCCGCCGGGTTCGGCAACGACTTCGCGGGAGTCGTCGACGAGGTCGGCGACGGCGTCACCGATTTCGCGGTCGGCGACCGCGTGTTCGGTGGTGCGTTCGGCCGAGCCCTGGCCGACCATGTGGTCGTCGATCCGGCCGTCGACCGGATCCGGCACACACCCGACGGGCTCGACGATGTGACCGCGAGCACCCTCGACATCGCGGCGAGAACCGCGGACGCGGCGCTGCGCGTGATCGGACTCGTCGCGGGGGACACGGTGCTGGTCGGTGGCGCCGCCGGCGGGGTGGGCGTGTTCACCGTCCAGTTGGCCCGACTGGCCGGTGCCCGGGTGATCGGCACCGCGTCCGAGGCGTCGTTCGAGTTCCTGCGCGGACTCGGGGCCGAACCGGTGGCCTACGGCGAGGGTCTCGCCGATCGGGTGCGCGCACTCGCCCCCGACGGGATCACCGCGGCCACCGACCTGCACGGCACCGAGGCCGCCATCGTCGCGTCCGAGTTGGGCGTGCCAGCGGAGCGGATCTCCACCATCGCGGCGCACGGTGTCGCCCTGTCGGCGAAGGCGACCGGCGCCGGGGCCTCGGACCCCGGGACCCTCGACCGGGTCGCCGCCCTGATCGTCGACGGACAGCTCACTGTGCCGGTCGCCGCGACCTATCCGCTCGAGCAGATCCGGGACGCCGTCGCGCTCCAGGCGGCGGGCCACATACACGGGAAGGTCGTCGTCACGCTCTGAGCCGACGCGGCGCCGCGCTCGGCGAGCGTCCGGTCATCGCTCCCGGCCCGGCTGGCGGGTCACGCGCGCTGCCGTGCGCGCGTCGAATACGGTGAACGCCATGTCGTCGTTGACCGCAGTGCCCGAGACCCAGCTGAACCGCCGCGGACTCCGCCTGGCCCGGTTCACCATCGGCTACAACGTGGTCGAGGGAGTGCTGGCCGTGGCGGCCGGGGCCTCCGCCGGCCTGGTGTCGCTGCTCGGGTTCGGGCTCGACTCGGCCATCGAGTCGATCTCGGCCGTGCTGGTGGCCCAGCGACTGGCGTCCCGGCTGCGCCACGGTGTGGTCCATGAGGACGCCGAGAAGCGCGCGCTCAGGCTGGTGGCGGTGAGCTTCTTCGTGCTCGCCGCCTACGTCCTGGTGCAGGGCATCCGCGACCTTGTCGCGGGAGCCACGCCCGAGACGTCCGCGCTGGGGCTCGTGGTGCTGGTCGCGTCGCTGGTGGTCATGCCGCTGCTGGCGAGCGCGAAGCGTCGGGTCGGTATGGCGCTGGGTGGCGATCCACTGATCCTGGCGGACGCTGCGGAGACCCGGGTGTGCATGCTGCTGAGCGCGTCCACGCTGGCCGGGCTCGTGCTGTTCCAACTCACCGGTGCCGCCTGGCTCGACCCGCTGGCGGGCTTCGTCATCGCCGTGTTCGCCGTGCGGGAGGGCCTCGAAGCGTGGCACGGGGAGCTGGTCGAGGACGACGACGAGTGAGTCCCGCCAGGGCAGGCGCCGCCGGCGTCCTCAGCGGGGAGCGGACCCCGCCGCCAGTTCGACCCCGGTGAACCGGGCCAGCGACGCGAGCAGCTCGGTCTGGAACCGCGGGTCGCGCGCGGACGGATGGGGCTCGGTCCGGCGCTGGTGGCGCCAGTAGCCGCCGCTGGTCAGCGCCTCCGGGTCGTCGCTGGTGGCGAGCCACTCCTGGGTGAGGTGTCCGAGCCGCAGGTCGTCGGGTGCGCCCGCGCCGCCCATCCGGGTCGGAACCCACCCGGGGTCGACCGCGTTGCTGAACACCCCCGGCCAGAGCCGGGCGACGGCCAGGGCCAGCGCGGTGACGAAGAGCTTGCTGTCGGAGTATGACCCCCTGCCCCGCAGGGTCCAGTCGACGCGCGCGAGGTCGGGGTGACCGCCGCGGTGCATGCCGCTGCTGAGGTAGACCAGCCGGTCCGGACGCTGCATGGTGGCGGTCAGCAGGTAGGGCGCGACGACGTTGACCGGGAGGATCGCCGGACCCGCGTTGACACCGGCGTTGTGGATCACGGCGTCCATCCGCCCCATCTCGTCGACCTGCTCGGCCACCGAGCGCGTCTGGTCCGGGTCGGCGAGGTCGCCGACCACCTCCCGGGCCCCCGCGTCGAGCAGGTGGCGCACGGCGTCCAGTCGGCCCTCGCTGCGGACGTGCACGACCACGTCGTGTCCGGCGTCCAGCAGAGTTGCGGCGGCCAGGCGGCCGAGGCCGTCCGCAGACCCGGTGACGAGTACCCGCATGGCGGTTCCCTTCCAATCCCCTCGAACGCTCGATGATGCCCGGGCGGCGGCGGACCGTCGCTCGTGTGCTCCATGTAACCCTCTCGCGGGACGCTGAGGGAGGCCCCGTCGGGGCACCCCATGGGGGCGGGATGTCGTGCCCGTCGTCGGCCAAGTCCGACCCCCCGGGTGAACCGGCTCCGCGGGTGCCAAGCTGGGCCCAGACAGTGGATCCCAGGAGGTGCGATGGCGACGTCCGTTCCAGATCAACCGAGCTTCCAGACGGCGTCCGAGCGTGAGGTCTGGCAGCACCTGTGCCGCCAACTCGACGACGACTGTGTGCTTCTGGCCAACCATCGGCTGTCCGACAAGCACAAGGATCACGAGGCCGACCTCGTCGTGCTGATGCCCGGCTCGGGCATCGTGGTCGTCGAGGTGTAGGGCAGCCATGTGTGGGTCGAGCCCGACGGACGCTGGATGATCCAGCGGCACGGGCACGGCGAGGAGATCCATCCCGTCGACCAGGCGCGCGACGGCACGTATGCCCTGCGCCACTACATCGAGACGGACCCGCGGTGGGGTTCCCGCGTGCGCGTCCGGTGGAGCCATCACGTGGTGCTTGCGCACACCGAGCTCGACCCCGGCTTCGCGACGCCGGACTGCCCGCGTTGGCAGGCCAGCGGCGCGAACGATCTCGAGGACCTCGGCCGACGGATCTGGGACACCACCTCGCTGCACCGGTCGGACGCGCGCCCGCCGACGCGCGAGGACATCGACCTGATCCGCGAGATCCTCGTGGGGCGAAACCTGCCGCCCCGCGATCCGGGCGCCGTCGCCGACGATCGTGCCGCGCTCGCGGACCGGCTGACGATGGAGCAGGCGCAACTGCTGGGGGCCACCAGGCTGCTCAACCGGGTCGAGATCCGCGGCGGGGCCGGCAGTGGGAAGACCGTGCTCGCGATCCGCCAGGCGTCCGACCTCGCCGGTGGCCGGACGACCGGCGTGCGGCAACGCGTGGCGGTGGTCTGCTACAGCTATGGGCTGGCCTCGCATCTGCGCCGGGAGTTGCTGACCGGCTCGACGGCCAAACGCCCGGCCTTCGTCGGAACGTTCGAGGACCTCGCCCGCAGTTGGGGCATCGAGATCACCGCGTCACGTAACGACTCCGACTTCTGGGAGTTCCAGTTGCCGGTGCTGATGGCCGAGCGGGCCCGCATGCTGCCGGACGCGACACGGTTCGACGCCATCGTCGTCGACGAGGCGCAGGACTTCGCCGACGACTGGTGGACGCCGCTCGTGGGCGCACTGCGCGACGAGGCGACCGGCGGCATCTACGCCTACAGCGACGAGCGTCAGCGGGTCTTCGCCCGCTTCGGCCGCCCGCCGCTCGCGCTCGTGCCGCTCGTACTCGACCACAACCTGCGCAACACGCGGCAGATCGCGGAGAGTTTCGTGCCGCTGGCGCCGGCGTCCATGGTGCTGCGCGGGGGCGAGGGGCCGGCGGTGGAGTTCATCCCGGTGCCGACCGGGGAGGCGATCGGCGCCGCTGACGACCAGGTCGAACGGCTTCTCGACGAGGGCTGGCACCCCCGCGACATCGCCCTGCTCACCGTGGGGGAGCGCCACCCCGTGCAGAGGGAACGCCAGGAGTCGCTGGGTTTCGCCGACTACTGGGACGATTACTGGTCGAACGACGACGTGTTCTACAGCCACGTGCTCGCGTTCAAGGGCATGGAGCGTCGGGCGGTGGTGCTCTGCCTCAACGAGGACGGCACCCGCGACCGCAGCCGGGAACGCCTCTACGTCGGCCTGTCCCGGGCCACGGACCGGCTGATCGTCGTGGGCGACCCCGACGTGGTGCTCCGCGCGGGGGGATCCGAGGTGCTGTCCAGGCTCCGGGGACGCTGACGGTCCCAGCCGGAGGGGCGGCCGGCCGGCACCGTTGGGCGGCCGGGCGTCACGGGCCCGCCCCCGCCCCCCCGCGTGTCGACGGTGGTCCGTGGTCTCGGTCGTGGTCCGTGGTCTCGGTCGTGGTCGTGGTCCGTGAGGTCGGTGGTGTCGGTGTTGTCGGTGGGGTCCGTCCATTGGGGCCGGTGTGTGCGGCTGGCGATTTTGACGGTTCTGCTGGCGATATCTGCCGAGTGGCTGGCGATGACTGCTGATTTGGCGTTGTTTTCGCCAGCCGGAGCAGAGATCGCCAGCCGTT
>DAIESZ010000033.1 GCA_027346035.1 Propionibacteriaceae bacterium | reverse complement strand
CGTGCCGCCTCACGACCACGGCGACCTCACCCAGGGTGGGGGTCGCCCTGCTCTCCCGGCCGGCGAACGCATCGGCCAGGTCGCGGAACAGCCAGGGGCGCCCGAGGCACCCGCGGCCCACGACGACCCCGGCGCAGCCGGTCTCACGCACCATCCGCACGGCGTCGGCGGCCTCCCAGATGTCGCCGTTGCCGAGCACGGGGATGTCGACGAGGTCGACGAGGTCGGCGATCGCCGACCAGTCGGCCTGGCCGGAATAGCTCTGCGAGACGGTGCGCCCGTGCAGGGCGATCGCCGCGCACCCGGCGTCCTGGGCGATCCTCCCGGCGTCCCGGTAGGTGATGTGGTCGCCGTCGATGCCGACACGGGTCTTCATGGTCACCGGCACACCGTGCGGCTCTCCGGCCCGGACCGCTGCCTCGAGGATCGCCCGGAGCCGGTCCCGCTTCCAGGGCAGTACCCCTCCCCCGCCCTTGCGGGTGACCTTGGGCACGGGACAGCCGAAGTTCAGGTCGACATGATCGACGCGGTAGCGCTCGATGAGGATCGTCGTGGCCTCCCCGACCACCGCGGGGTCGACCCCGTAGAGCTGAACCGACCGGTAGGTCTCGTTGGGCGCGAAGCGCACCATCGCGTCGGTCTTGGGGTCGCCCTCGACCAGCCCACGGGAGGTGATCATCTCGCATACGTACAGTCCGGCCCCCTGCTCGGCGCACAGTTGCCGGTAGGCCGCGTTGGTGACACCCGCCATCGGCGCCAGCACGACCGGGGTGTCGACCACAACCGCGTCGGCCGAACTCGCGGCGCGCAGGCGCAGCGGTGGCAGCAGGGGGCTCATGGCTCTCCGTTCGCTCGGCCCTGGATGACGTCGTCGGCCCTCCACTGTATCGAGTCGGACGCCGCGCGCCCCGGCCGCGCCGACGCCCCCCGACGGCCGGCGCGGAGGAGCCCAGGCGGGTGTCGGGCTGTTGATTCACCACAATCAAGCCGCGGTCGCGAGGGCCCACAGCCGCCGACCGTTGGCCGAATCCCACAACAGCGTCGAAACGACATTGTGGATGGGATGACGCGCCGAACGCCGCACGTGCGGTTATGTTGACTGAATCCGATACCCCGAACCTCCAGGACGTTCTGTGTTCAAGCGAGTCGCCATCGTCAACCGTGGTGAGGCCGCGATCCGGCTCATCCACGCCGTTCGTGACCTCAACTCCGAGCGCACGAGCAGCCCGATCGAGACCATCGCCCTGCACACCAAGGGCGAGGCCAACGCGATGTTCGTGCGTGAGAGCGACCGCGCGGTCAACCTCGGTCCCGCCTCCGCGCGCCCCTACCTCGACTACGGCGTGCTCGAGCGGGCGTTGGTCGACAGCGGCGCGGACGCCGCCTGGGTCGGGTGGGGATTCGTCGCCGAGGACCCCCGCTTCGCCGAACTCTGCGCCCGGATCGGGGTCACGTTCATCGGTCCCAGCGCCGAGGCCATGCGCCAACTCGGCGACAAGATCGGCTCGAAGCTCATCGCCGAGTCGGTCGGCGTCCCGGTGGCCCCCTGGAGCCGGGGTCAGGTCGAGACCATCGACGACGCGATCGAGGCGGCTCACCGGATCGGCTACCCCCTGATGCTGAAGGCGACCGCCGGTGGCGGCGGTCGCGGTATCCAGAAGGTCACCTCTGACGCCGATCTCGTCGACGTGTTCGATCGCACGCGCGGGGAGGCGCAGCGGGCGTTCGGGTCGGGGGTGGTGTTCCTCGAGAAACTCGTCACCGGGGCACGCCATGTCGAGGTGCAGGTGATCGCCGACGGCCACGGCACCGCGTGGGCCCTCGGCGTCCGCGACTGCACGATCCAGCGGCGCAACCAGAAGGTCATCGAGGAGTCGTCATCGCCGCTGCTCACCCCCCAGCGCGTCGCCGAGGTGAAGGCGAGTGCGGAGCGGCTCGCGGTGAAGGTCGGCTACTGCGGCGCGTGCACCGTCGAGTTCCTCTACCAGCCCGCCGACGACCAGTTCGCCTTCCTCGAGGTGAACACCCGCCTCCAGGTCGAGCACCCGATCACCGAGGTGACGACCCGCACAGACCTCGTGAAACTCCAGCTCCACGTCGCGTCGGGTGGCCACCTCACGGGGGAACGCCCGGTCGAGATCGGGCACGCGGTGGAGGCCCGGCTCAACGCCGAGGACCCCGATCGCGACTTCGCCCCCGCACCAGGGCACATCCAGCGGTTGGCGCTGCCCCAGGGCCCAGGCATCCGGGTCGACACCGGCGTCGCCGAGGGCGACACGATCCCCGCCGACTTCGACTCGATGATCGCCAAGATCATCGCCTTCGGCGCCGACCGCGAGGAGGCCCTCGCGCGGCTCCGGCGTGCGATCGCCGAGACCTCCGTGGTCATCGACGGCGGTGCCACGAACAAGAGTTTCATCCTCGACCTGTTGACCCAACCCGAGGTCGTCGACGGCAGTGGCGAGGCGGGCTGGGCGGACACCGGGTGGATCGACAGGGTCCGCGCCGACGGCAGGCTGCGGAACACCCGTCATGCGGGTGCGGCGCTGATCGTGGCCGGGGTGCAGGCCTATCAGGACGCCGAGGCGATCGAGCGGGCCAGATTCTTCGACACGGCCCGCCGTGGCCGACCGGTCGCGGCGCACGACGTGGGTCGACCGGTCGAGCTCAAGCTGCGCGGGGTCAGCCACATCGTGCAAGTGCTGCGCACCGCACCCCAGCAATACTCCGTCACGATCGGGGCCGATCCCGACGCGGTGACCCTCGACGCGTGCCTCGCCCGGGTCGACGAGTTCACCGGCCGCCTGTCCCTCGGCAACCACACGCACCGGGTCGTGTTCGGTAGTCCCGGGCCGGTGCAGATGATCGAGATCGACGGGGTCGCCCACCGGGTGAGCCGCGACGAGGGCGGCGTCCTGCGCTCGCAGGCCCCGGCTCTGGTGGTCGCCACGCCCGTGGCGGTCGGCGACGAGGTGGCCGCCGGTGACCGTGTCGTCGTGCTCGAGAGCATGAAGATGGAGACGATCATCACCGCCCCGTTCGCGGCCCGGGTGCGCGAGATCTCGGTGCGCGCCGGGAACCAGGTCGAGACGGGCGCCCCGCTGGCCCGCCTCGAGCCGCTCGAGGACCGCGCGGAGGCGTCCCCGGGCGGTGACCTCGCCGACCTCGATCTGCCCGCCGACCTCACCGGCCCGGTCACCGCTGAGGGGCCCCTGGCGCGGCTGCGTTCCGTGGTGCTGGGCTTTGACACCGACCCCGCCAACGCCTCCGGCGCCCTGAGCCGCTACCTCGACACGCGTCCGTCCGACGGGTCGAGCGTGGCCGTCGAGGCCGATCTGCTGGACATGTTCGCCGATATCGCCGAGCTGAGCCGCAACCAGCCGACCGGGCCCGATGCCGATCTCGACTCCCGGGTCCACTCGACCCGCGAGTACTTCCAGCGGTACCTGCACAGCCTCGACATCGAGCGCGAGCAGCTGCCCGCCGACTTCGCCGATCGCCTCACGAGGGTGCTGTCCCACTACGGGGTCGGCTCGCTCGACCCGTCCGACGAGCTGCACCAGGCGATCTTCCGGTTGTTCCTGCTGCAGCAGCGGTGGACGCCGGGCGTCTCGATCGTCACCGGTCTGCTCCAGCGGTGGAGCGCGGAACCGCGACCCGCACGCCTCGGCGGCGATGTGCGTCAGGTGCTGGAACGCCTCACCATGGCCACCCAGCGGCGCTTCCCGACGATCGGTGATCTTGCCCGCTCAATCCGCTACTACTGGTTCGACCGGCCCGCCATCGAGGCCGAGCAGGCCGCGTCCCTCGCCCAGGTGCCCGAACTGCTCGGACTTCTTCGAAACGTTCCCGACGGTCCCGCCAGACGGGCGGTGGTCGAGGAACTCGTCGGCGCCCCCGACCGACTCGTCGGGTTCCTCACCCGCTCCACCGGGGAGAACGCGCCGGCCGAGGAACCGCTGCTCGCCATCCTGGCCGAGAGGCACTACCGCGGCTACGGGTTGAGCGACGTGCGCGCCGAGCCGCTCCCGGGCGGTGCGATGGTCACTGCCAACTACACGATGGCGGAGCGTCCCACCAGGCTGGTCTCGGCCGTGGCAACCCTCGAACGCTTCCTCGCCGGTGGCGAACTGATCGACCAGCTCGGCGCGCAGATCGGCGGTCGCGACGACGATCGCGACGCCGTTATCGATCTCTACCTCACCACCGAGCGGGTCGACGACGAGGCGGACACCCAGGGTGCCGCGCTCGCCGCCGCGCT
>DAIESZ010000174.1 GCA_027346035.1 Propionibacteriaceae bacterium | reverse complement strand
ACGTGCAGTCCGGCGAGCATGCCCGTGTCGGCGCCCCAGAAGTCACGGAAGTAGTAGTGGGCGGAGTGCTCGCCGCCGAAGATCGCGCCGTGCTCCGCCATGAGCGCCTTGACGTACGTGTGTCCGACCTTGCTCGTCACGAGGGTGCCGCCGTTCTCGGCCACGACCTCCGCGACGGAGCGTGAGGTGATCGTGTTGACGACGATGGTCGCCCCGGGCTCGCGGGCCAGCTCCGCAGACGCGATGAGCGCGGTGATGGTCGACGGAGAGACCACGTGCCCGAGCTCGTCGATGACGAAGCACCGGTCGGCGTCGCCGTCGAAGACGAGCGCCAGGTCCGCCTCGTTGTCCAGGACGGCCTTCTGTGCGTCGACGAGGTTCTGGGGCTCGAGCGGGTTCGGCTGGTGGTTGGGGAACGAGCCGTCGAGCTCGAGGAAGAGCCCGATCAGGTCGACGTTCAGGGGTCCGAGGACGCTCGGCACGGTGTGGCCGGCCATGCCGTTGCCCGCGTCGACCACGACCTTGAGGCGTCGGATGCCGTCGAGGTCCACGAGCGAGCGCAGGTACGAGCCGTACTCGCCGAGGATGTCCCGGGTGGTGACGGTCCCCGGCTCGGCGACGGGAGCCGGTAGGCCGGCGGCGTCGTACGTCATGGCGAGCGTCCTGAGCTCGACGAGGAACTCGCTCGTCACGGGCTTCGCGCCCACGAGGCAGAACTTCGCGCCGTTGTAGCGGGCCGGGTTGTGGGAGGCCGTGAACTGGACGCCGGGAAGGCCCAGGTGGCCGGACGCGAACCAGAGGCCATCGGTCGACGCGAGGCCGACGTCCACCACGGAGGCACCGCCCTCGGTCGCCCCACGGGCGAAGGCACTCGACAGCTCAGGGCCGCTCGTGCGCATGTCGCGGCTCATGACGAACGTCTCGCCCGCGAGCCCCGCGACGTCGACGTACGCCCGGCCCAGAGCGCGAGCGCCGTCCACGTCCCACTCCGCCTCTTGGCCGCCGACGATTCCTCGGATGTCGTTCGCCTTGAAGATCGGAGTCGTCAGCACGCCACCGAGCCTAGTGCCCTGACGGCCTGCGCTAGGACACTGCTGAACAAGGGCTCGTTTCGGGTGAGTTGGAGGCGTGTGGGAGGGGCTGGAGGCCGCCAAGGGCCGTCGAGCTGCATGGTTGGGTCAGCTCCCGGGGGGTTCGTCAGCGGGGTCCGTGGCGCCGGTCTGGTCTGGCTGGTGCCGGTAAGGGGGCTGTTCGGGCCCTTGGCGGGGGCGGTTCAGGAGGCTATTGCCCAGTTTCCGTCGTCCAGGTTGAGCCCGAGGGCAAGGAGCCGGCGCAGGTTGATCGCGGCGGTCCGGTGGTGGAGCCAGTTGTTGTTCTTC
Organism: Propionibacteriaceae bacterium; assembly: GCA_027346035.1. Classification (GTDB taxonomy): domain Bacteria; phylum Actinomycetota; class Actinomycetes; order Propionibacteriales; family Propionibacteriaceae; genus JAJYQH01. The sequence continues at coordinate 1,942 of DAIESZ010000174.1, read as the reverse complement.
GCGACGCCGCGGTATCGCAGTTTGCGGTTCCCTCGGGCCAGCCAGGCGATGGTGCGTTCGACCATCGGCCGGTGCTGCCGGTAGTCGGCCTGGAAGCCGGCATCGGTGGCGCGTCGCCGATGCTGTCGTTGCAGGATGTCGTGTTCGTGGAGCCTCACCGAACGGCCATCGGTGGCGGTGGTGCACTGTTCCCGCAGCGGACAGCCGCGGCACGCCACCTTGAACGTGGCGCGCCGGGTTCGCGACAGGGCGCGGGTGACACCGGCCGGGCAGGTCAGGGTGCCGGCCTGCGGGTCGTGGAGAAAGTCGTCGATCGTGAACCCGCCTTCGACGGCGGGGCGGATCGGCCACGGCTTGACCAGCGGCACCCACTGTTTGTCGTTCAGGACGGCGAGCATGTCGCCGGTGGCGTAAGCCGAATCACCCAGCACCTGCACCGTGTCAGCCCCGATGGTGGGATCGGCGACCACGAGCCGGGCCCCCACCGAGGCGTCGCTGTTGTCCGGCCCGGCAGCTTTGGTCAGCTCGACCATCGTGGCCAAGCCGGTGTCGGGCTCGACCACCACATGGGCCTTGAACCCGTCCTGGCGACGTTCCACGCTCTTGTGGGCATGCCGCGCCTCCGGGTCGACCGTTGAGATGACCCGGTCCGGCGCGACCCGGCGGGCGATCCGCCACCGGCCATCGGTGCCGTCAGAACCCCCCGCCGGTTCCACATCCTGCCCGGCGACCAGCGCGAGGAGCGCGAGCGCTTCGGCCGGTTTGCCACCGGCGGCCGTGATCGCCTCCACATCCACGGCGGCCAGCAGCGCGAGCGCGTCGTTGACCAACACACCGACCAACTCGTCGCGGGCCTGGGTATCGTCCCAGGCGATCCGCGGCTTACCTGCACTGTCGTAACCCTGACCGGTCAAGGTGGGCAGCCCGGTGCACCGCTGCTCGATCACCGCCTGGGAGCCGGGCACCTCCCGGCCGACCCGACGGATCTGAGCGATCAACTGCGTGACCGTGTCCTGACGGGCCACCGCATCATCCAAAACTGTCGAGTCCAACGCCCGCCGCTGTCGGCCCTTCACCACACCGGTGGCCTCGATCACGTCCCGGACCACCTCGAAGATCCGCTGCGGCCGGTCGCTGGCCGCGAGCCGGCGCCGCCACACCGTCAACGACGACGCGTCGAACCCGGCCGCATCAATCGGATAGCCACACGCCGCTTTCCACCGCAGGTCGAACGTGAGCGCCTCGACCGCTTCCCGGTCCGACAAGCCATGCAACGCCTGCAGCACGATCACCGAGGCGATCACCTCACCCGGGATCGAGGGACGGCCACGACCCGAGGGGAACAAGTCGGCGAACAACACGTCCGGGAACAACCGCTGCCGGTGCTCGGCCAGGAACCTGAACACCCCACCCGCCGGCAAAAGATGCCCCGCCAGCGACTCCACATCCAACATGTCCCGCTGCCAACTCGACTCACCCTGCACCACCCCAACAATTCCAGCCCGCCGCCAGACGGCCCCGGCGGCACGCGGATTGTTCAGCAGCGTCCTAGGCACCACACACGTCCTGGCTCGGGGACTTCCCGTCCAGGTCAAGCAAGACGGCCCTCACCGCCTGCGGGCCGAGAAAGTAGGGACTACATGCGCAAGATCCTGGCTGTCGCCGCTGCGGCAGCTCTGGCCCTCTCGCTGTCCGCCTGCGGACGCGACACGGGCACGCCGGCCACCGGCGGGTCCGCTTCGGGCGCCGTCGCGGCCGTGAAGGGCACGATCGGTGTCGCCATGCCGACCAAGACCTCCGAGCGGTGGATCAAGGACGGCGACAACATCAAGAAGCAGCTCGAGGCGGCCGGCTACACGGTCAACCTCCAGTACGCCAACGACGACATCCCGACGCAGGTCACCCAGGTGCAGGACATGGTGACCAAGAAGAACCAGCTCCT
>DAIESZ010000173.1 GCA_027346035.1 Propionibacteriaceae bacterium | reverse complement strand
TCGAACACGTGACCGAGGTGCGATCCGCAGGCCGCGCACCGCACCTCGGTACGGGCGCGCCCGGGCATCGAGTGATCGGCGATGTAGAGCACGCGCTCCTCGGCGAGCGGGGCGAAGAAGCTCGGCCACCCGCAGTGGCTGGGGAACTTCTCGTCGCTGCGGAACAGCTCGGTGCCGCAGGCCCGACAGCTGTAAACACCATCGGTCTCCGTGTCGGTGTACTCGCCCGTGAACGGGCGTTCGGTGCCGGCCTCGCGGAGCACATGGAACTCCGAGGGGCTCAACTGGGCACGCCACTCCTCCTCGGACTTCATGATCCGCAGCGGCTGGGTGATCGGTGCGTCGTTCTGGGTCACAACAACTCCTTGCTCATGCGACTCGTGGGGGTCCCGGGATCCGCCTCGGTGTTGATCCACCGTACCCGCGAATTCGCACGTAGCCTCGTCTGCATGAGTCGCGACGCGGTGCAGTTCGACGTCGAGGGCGGCAGCGTCCGCCTCTCCAGCCCCGACAAGGTCTACTTTCCCGATCTCGGCATCACCAAACGTCAGCTCGCCGACTACGTCGTCACGGTGTCCGACGGCATGCTGGCCGCGCTGCGCGGGCGTCCGACCACCATGGAGCGCTGGCCCGGCGGCGTGACATCCGGCGCGACGATCAGCACCCGGCACGACTCCCACGGGGACGCCTTCTACCAGAAGCAGGCGCCCGGAAATCTCCCGTCGTTCGTCGAGACGGCCGAGGTCACCTACCCGTCCGGGCGCCGCGCCCACCAGGTGACCCCCCGGAATGTGGCCACGCTCGTGTGGATGCTCAACCTCGGCACCCTGCGCTGGCATCCGTGGCCGGTCACCGCGCCCGACACCGACCGCGTCGACGAGCTGCGCATCGACCTGGATCCGCAGCCCGGCACGAACTTCGCCGACGCCGCGCGGGCCGCGGCGGAGCTGCGCGGCGTCCTCGCCGACGCCGGGCTGACCGGGTGGCCGAAGACGTCGGGTGGACGCGGCGTGCACGTGTTCTGCCGGATCGAGCCGGTCGACTTCGTCGATGCGAGGCACGCGGCCATCGCCGTCGGTCGGGAACTGGCCCGGCGGATGCCCCGGCAGGTGACGGTGAACTGGTGGAAGGAGGAGCGCGGCGAACGGGTCTTCGTCGACTTCAACCAGATGGCCCGCGACCGGTTGATGGCCAGCGCCTACTCGATCCGGCCGATGCCCAAGGCCCAGGTGTCGGCACCGCTCAGCTGGGACGAGCTGGCCGACGCCGATCCGGCCGACTTCACGGTGCTCACCATGCCCGACCGGTACGCCGATGGGGGAGACCGCTGGGCCGAGCGCTACCTCGCGTCTCCGGAGTCGATCGGTACCGCCCTGGACTGGTATCTCCGGGACGCCGACAACGGGGAGGGCGAGATGCCCTATCCGCCGGAGTACCCGAAGATGCCGGGAGAGCCGCCACGAGTGCAACCGAGCCGTCGGCGCGCCGATCCGGACGACTGATCCGGGCACGCGGTCCGGATCACCCGCCGGTGGGATCCTGATCCGCGGTCACCCACGTTCGAGGTGGACGATCGGTGCGAGGGTAGGTGCATGGACGCCTGACGACGGCGGGGCCGGCGTCCCCGTCCACCGCGTCAGGCTCGACGAGCGAGGAGACGCCCATGGGATGGTTCGACCGACTCCGCAAGCCCGCGGTCACCACGACGGAGCTGATGATCGTGCCCAACAGGGCCGTACGGTCCAGCCAACTCATGCAGCTCGAGGGTGCGATCCTCGACGTGCTCGACGAGATGGAACGGCTGCCCGCTTGGCGCAATCCCCGGTGGCAGGCCCAGGCCCAGGAGTTCACCAGCGTGGTTGCCACCGTGCGGGACATGCGCCAGCGCGACTACGACTGGCAGGAACTCATGGACGTCGCGTTCGAGGTTCGGCCAGTCCTCAAGGGTGGTGAAACCCCCGACGGCATGGACCACCTCGTGGAGTTGCAGAGCGCGATGATGGCGGTCGCGACCGCCCTCACCCAGGTGCGCGACGACGAGGTGCGGGCGGACGCCTGAGGGCCGCCGCCGGATGGGCCCGGGCGCGCGAGGTGGACGCCGCGGCGTACGATCCGGCAGCCGCGGCGTACGATCCGGTCGAATTCCGCGTCAGGGTCGTACGCCGTCGGCCCACTCGTACGCCGCCCAGGACGCCCACGGGGTCGCCAAGGGCTCGTGGGCGAGGTCGGAGGGGGCGGGCTCCTGCGGGAGTCGGGACGCCCGCAGCAGCCGGACGCCGCTCAGTCGCCGACGGCGTCGGCGAGCACCTCGTCGAGGCCGAGCATCTCGTCGGTGAGCAGTTCCATCGCCGCGAACGCGTAACGCGCCAGGATCAGGTCGCAGAGTTGCTCGTGGGAGCAGAAGGGGGCCGACACCGCCACGGCCTCGTTGGCAAGGGCGAGTTGCTGCTGCGCGATCCAGCCCTCGTCGGGTGCGAGCCACAGGCTGCCGACCGCGATGTGGCGGCGTCCGGCACTGCGAAGGCCGCGGATCGCCTGGCCGACGTCGAGCCCGTGACCGTCGGCCACCGCCACGTGCACGGGGAGTTTGTGATGGGCGGACCATTGCCGGGCCCGTCGGGAGAGCAGCGCGCTGCCCCGGACATCGCCGCATGAAGGGGCCGAGAGCACGAGCCCGTCGATCTCGGTGCAATGCGCGTCACGCAGGGCGACCCGCAGGGCGTCGTCGAGCACGTTGAGTAGTTCGACCGCCGGTCCGATCGGGCGCGCCAGGGCGAACCTGATCTGCGGGTAGGCCGCCTGGGCCCGGTGCATCAGGTCGGTGACCGCATCGGACACCTCGACCGCGCGAGACAACTCCGCGGGCACGAACACGACCTCGTTGACGCCGCGGGTGGCGAGCACCGACAGGACCTGAGGTCCGGAGGGCGGGCAGGTGTCGAGGAACGCCAACGACACATCCATGTCACCCCGGGACATCTGGAGGCGTTTGCGCAACTTCAGCATCGCCTCCGCCGCCCGGCTTTCGCCGGTGCCGGACGAGACCAGAATGAGTGCCGGAGCCGTCATGATCATGCCCTTCCGTATCGATCGTGAGGGGTCGGCGCCTTTGCCTGTGGGCCACTCTTGTACCTCCTGAGCAGCGACGGCAAGAGTGCTTCCGAATAGTGAGATCTCATCTCAAATTTTGGTACGAGTTCTTGTTGTCAGCATCCGGGCGTTTCGCGGCAGGTATGCCACCAGGACGCAAGAATCTCCTGTTTCCGCGGGCGCATGAGTAGCAGGGCTCATAGCTTCTCACGTTTCGGACGATGGCAGGGATTCCTAGGAACCTGTGCCGGGGTACGTGCCGCGCGCAAGGGCCGCGCCCCCTCGCGGTGGCCGGCGACGTCCCGCGCGAGGACGCTGCAGCGGGTGCGGAACGCCACCCGATCCGGAGGTGATCGCCGGGACCTCGCCGGCCGCTCAGTTGGAGAGGGTCAGCAGCCGCGAGCCGTAGCCGTCCGTGATGTCGATGGTGCTGATCTGGTCGATGGTGAGCGCTGTGCCGCTGGTGAACCGCACCGCGTGCCCCGGGTCGAGCCGCCAGGTGCCGAGCTGGTGGGTGGTTCCGTCGGTTCCCCGTACCGTGAGGGTGTACTGGTAGCCCGCCTGGGCGGAGGCGGATGTGCGATACCAGCAGGTCAGGTCGATCTCGGTGCCCCAGTCGGTCCGTTGCAGGGCGACCTCGGCCGTCACAGGCGTGGGACCCAGGGCGGTCATCGGCCGGGCGACGGCCGCACTGCCGGCAGTCGCGGCCGACGTGGGGACGAGCCGGCCGGTGGGTCCCGCGATGGGGAGGCGCCCAGCGTTCAGTGCCGACGCGAGGATCACCACGCCTACGAGGGACGCCGCGGCCAGTCCGCTGAGCCCCCCGACCAGCAGGCGGCGCCGGCGCCGGGCACGTCCTGCCGCCGCCAGGAGCGCCGGCAGGACGGTGTCGGGAATCAGGGACTCGGCCGCCCCCTCGGTGGCCTCGTCGTCGAGAAGGGTCTCGTCGGTTCCGGCAAGGTGGGACAGCACCGGGGCCAGTTCTGCGAGGTGGGCGCGGCACGCGTCGCACCCGGCGAGGTGGGCCTCGTAGTCGGCCCTCTCTGCTGGTGGCAGCGCGCCCAGCAGGTATGCGGCGTCCAGTTGCGCGTAGCGGTCGAGGCCGGGACGGGAGTCGGGGCTCATTCGGCACCTCCCAGTTCGTCGAGGGCGAGTCGGAGCGCGCGGAGCGCGTAGTGCGTACGGGACTTCACGGTGCCCGGCGGGATGCCGAGTGTCTGGGCCGCCTCATCCACCGATCTGCCCCGGTAATAGCACTCGCGGAGCACGGCGCGGTGCTCAGCGGACAGGCGGGCCAGCGCGGCAGCTATCAGCTCGTGGTCGACCACCTCATCGGCCCGGTCGGGCACCGACTGCTCGGGGACCCGGCCGGTGACGCGTTCGCGCCGGCTCCGCGCCGAGCGGCGGTCGTCGATGACGATGCGCCGCGCGACCGAGTACAGCCACGCACGGGGAGATCCGCGCTCGGGACTGAATGCCTGCGGGTTGCGCCACGCCCGCAGCAGCGTTTCTTGGACGACGTCCTGGGCCCGGGACCGGTCGCCCCCGGTCAGCGACAGGACGTAGCGCCACAGCGCCCCGCCGTGCGCGTCGTGGAGTTCGCGCAACACCTGCGCGTCATCCGCGCGCGCCAGCGGATCCGGACCGGTCGCCACACTGGCCAGTCTGCCTCTCATCGGGGTGCTGTGGCGGAGTGATCAGTAGCCGCCAGCGGATGATGAGGAGGAGGCCGACCCCGATGCCGACGTGGGTGCGGGAGTCGAGTGGCTGCCGATGATCGCGCCACCTGTCGGCGCGACCAACCACCACTTCGCTCCGAAGCCGTTGCTGCCCTCGCCATTGGCCTGACCGGCACCGCTGTCCTTGATGAAGTAGTACAGCGGATGCCCTCCGTAGGTGACCTGCATACTCCCGTCCGAACGCTTGAGCGTCCCCAGGTCCGTCGCCATGGCGCCACCCGATGCCTGCGGGGCTCCGGTCGTCGTGACGGGCGGCCACACGCTCGCGCAGGCTCCGGTGCACTTGGACGTGCCGGAGGCGTCCGCTTCCCACAGATAGACCGTGCGGCCGGAACCATCGGTCAGGTAGGTGCCCAGCGGGCCCGAACTCGTCGAGATCGTCTGGCCCCCCGCCGACTGCGCCGGCAGGGGAGTCGTGCTGGAGGTCGCGCCGCCTCCCGACCCGTAGCCCGTGGTACCCGAGCCACAGGCGGCGAGCCCGAGTGCCACCGCCACGTACGGAACCGTCCTGGCTGCTCTTCGCCACGAGCCCGATCGTCCTGCGGGTGAGACGTTCATCGTTCAGCCCCCTTCGGTCGGTGCGGGCCGTTGCGACCCGACATCATGGACACGAATTGCGGGACTCTGCGGTTCAATGGATCACTGGCCCGATTCGACGCGAAGATCGGGCCATCGCGCCACAATAGGTGCAGGTCAACGGGGGAGGCACAATGCACCAGGTACAACGCGGGCTCGTCTGGACATTCGTCACGATTGCCTGCGCTGGGCTGCTGGTCGACGGGATCACCCATCTTGATCTGGCCCGCAGCTACTCCCTGGTCCGATCAAGTTTGGTCAATGAGGCCGACCTGTTCCGGATCGAGGGCGTGGCGGCGATCCTAGTGGGTTTCGCGCTCGTCATCCGCCCGAGTCGGATGACCGCACTTCTCGCCGTGGTGGTGGGCCTTGCCGGGGCGGCTGCCTTGCTGCTTTATACGTACTTCGACCCCGGGGCCATCGGTCCGATCCCTGACATGTACGAGCCGGTCTGGTATCGGGAGAAGTCGCTGAGTTTCGTCGGGGAAGTGGTCGCCGCGCTCGCCGGCGTGGCGCTGTTGGTCGCCCTGCACTTCAAGACGCCACTGCCTCGACGGAGCGATCCGGACGCTGCGATGCCGGGGGCCGGGGGAGGCCGACGACCACGAGGATGACCATGAGT
>DAIESZ010000124.1 GCA_027346035.1 Propionibacteriaceae bacterium | reverse complement strand
GCGGCGTCCTGGCCGGTCGAGGTGACCACCGACTTCGACACCGCGCTCCCCCGGGCCGACATCGTGATGATGCTGCGGGTGCAGCGCGAGCGGATGACGTCCGGCTACTTCCCCAGCGAGCGCGAGTACATCGCCCGCTGGGGCCTCACCCCCTCGCGGATGGCGCGGCTCAAGGACACCGCCGCCATCTGCCACCCCGGTCCGATGAACCGGGGACTCGAGATCTCGAGCGAGGCCGCGGACGCCGCCAACTCGCTGATCCTCGATCAGGTGTCGGCGGGTGTGGCCGTGCGGATGGCGGCGCTGTATCAGATTCTCGGTGGCGAAGGAGACGTGGCATGAGCGGGCAGAACTGGGTGATCAGCGGGGCCCGCACGGCAGAGGGCGGCCCCGGCGACTGGTACATCACCGACGGGCACTTCGTCGAGGAGCCCGCGGTGGGGGCCACCCGCATCGACGCCGACGGGCTGGTGATCCTGCCGGGGCTGGTCGACCTGCACACTCACCTGCGGGAGCCCGGGCGCGAGGACGCCGAGACGGTGCGCAGCGGCACGCTGGCCGCGGCCCGCGGCGGGTTCACCTGCGTCCACGCGATGGCCAACACCGATCCGGTCATCGACACCGCCGAGAAGGCCGAGACCATCCACGACCTGGGGCTGCGCGACGGCTCGGCCCAGGTGGTGGTCGTCGGCGCCGTCACCAAGAACCTCGAGGGCCGCGAGCTGGCCGAGATGGGGCTGATGGCCGCCTCGCGCGCAGGGGTGCGGGTGTTCTCCGACGACGGTCACTGCGTCATGGACGCCCTGCTCATGCGGCGTGCCCTCGAATGGGTGCGTCCGTTCGGCGGTCTCATCGCCCAGCACGCGCAGGACTCGCACCTTGCCGGTCCCGGGGCCTGCGCCCACGAGAGCGAGATCTCCGGACGCCTGGGCCTGGGCGGCTGGCCGGCCGCCGCCGAATCGGTGATCGTGGCCCGCGACGTGCAACTGGCCAAGCTCACCGGCTCGAAGGTGCACGTCTACCACGTGTCGACCGCCGAGTCGGTCGAGATCATCCGTTGGGCGAAGAAGCAGGGCATCCCGGTGACAGCCGAGGCCACGCCGCACCACCTGTACCTGGGCACCCGCGAGATCGAGGGCTACGACACGACGTTCAAGGTCAACCCCCCGCTGCGCACCGACGAACACATCGAGGCGCTGCGCGACGGGCTCGCCGACGGCACGATCGACACGGTCGGCACCGACCACGCCCCCCATGCCGTGCAGGACAAGGACCACGCGTTCGTCGAAGCCAAGCCGGGCATGCTCGGCCTGGAGCAGGCGTTGGCGGTGGTCATCGACGTCATGGTCACCAGTGGCCGGATGGGATGGGCGGACCTGGCCGACCGGATGAGCTACGCCCCGGCACGGCTCGGACGGGTGCCGGGCCAGGGGCAGCCGATCCGTGTCGGGTCGCCGGCAAACCTGGTGCTGGTGGATCCGTCGGCCCGCGCCGTGGTCGACCGCAACCGGTCGGCGTCCCTGTCGCGCAACAACCCGTACCACGGCCGCGAACTGCCCGACCCTGTGGTGGCCACCATCTGGAGTGGGCGCCTCACCTACCGGCGCTGACCCCCCCGACCCGCGCCGGCCGAGCCCCGGCGCGGGTCGGCGCGGCGCACGAGAAGGCCGAGGGCGTACGAGATGTCCGGCGGCGTACGAGAAGGCCGACGGCGTACGACCCGACTACGCCGTGGGCCGAGTCGTACGCCGCCACCACCCCGCGCGCGGCTGGGACCGCGGGACAAGCTGCCCCCCGATGTGGCAGGTTGGGCGCATGAGCGATTACCTTGCGAACCCCCACCGGTACGACGGCAGCATGGTCTACCGCCGCACCGGACGCTCGGGCCTCGACCTGCCCGTGCTCTCCCTCGGCTACTGGCACAACTTCGGCGACGACAAGACGTTCGAGACCCAGCGGGCCGTCGCCCGCCGAGCCTTCGACCTCGGGATCACCCACCACGACCTCGCGAACAACTACGGACCTCCCTACGGCGCGGCCGAGGTCAACTTCGGACGCCTGATGCGCGAGGATTTCGCGCACTATCGCGACGAGATGGTCATCTCGACCAAGGCCGGCTGGGACATGTGGCCCGGCCCCTACGGCCAGGGCGGCGGCTCGCGCAAGTACATGCTGGCGAGCCTCGACCAGTCACTCCAACGCATGGGTCTCGACTACGTCGACATCTTCTATTCACACCGCCTCGACGCCACCACGCCGCTCGAGGAGACGATGACCGCTCTCGACACCGCGGTGCGCCAGGGCAAGGCTCTGTACGTCGGCATCTCCTCCTACGACGCCGAGCACAGCCGCGAGGCCGTGGGGATCCTCGACGACCTCGGCACCCCTCTGCTCATCCACCAGCCGAGCTTCAACATGTTCAACCGGTGGATCGAGAACGAGGGCCTGCTGGACGCCGCCGGTGAGCTGGGCTTCGGGATCATCGGCTTCACCGCCCTCGCCCAGGGCCTGCTCACCGGCCGCTACCTGCACGGCGTCCCGGAAGACTCCCGGGCGGCGGCCGGCAAGTCGTTCAATCGCGACTGGCTGTCCGACGAGATGCTCGGCCACCTGCGCGCGCTCAACGACATCGCGCAGCGGCGTGGGCAGACCCTTGCCCAGTTGGCGCTCGTGTGGGCGTTGCGCGATCCGCGGGTCACCTCGCTGGTGATCGGTGCGTCGTCGGTGTCGCAGCTCGAGGAGAACGTCGAGGCACTCGGCAACCTGGATCTCGGCGCCGACGAGCTCGCCGAGATCGACCAGCACGCGATCGACGGCGGAGTCGACCTGTGGAGCGGAGCCCGCAAGGGCCGGATCTGAGCCGACGTCCCGGGGCGGCCCTGCCCGCCCCGGGACGTCGCCGCACATCGGGCGCGGCTCGCGACCGGCCGGGGCGCGCGCGTCAGTCGACCAGGACCTCGGCGAGCGCCGTCCGGGTGGTCCCGGTCAGGGGCGCCGGACGTCCTCCGGCGTCCGCGTGCACGAGCACGGTGCGGCCGCGGGCGAGCAGCGCGCCGTCGGCGTCGGGATCGACGATCTCGGACGCGAGCGTCACCGACGTGGTGCCGATCCTCACCGGCGCCACGAGCACCCGGTAGGGACGCACCCGATGCTCGATCTGGGCGATGTAATCGACGTCCTGGCGGGCCACCAGCCACAGGCTCCCGACGGGCGCGTCGGGGCTGCCGGCCCGGGCCGTGCTCGGGTCGAGCACCGTCGTCACCTGGATCCGGGCCTCCTGGATGAAGTCGAAGTAGCGCACGTTGTTGACGTGGCCGTACCCGTCGACATCACTCCAGCGCACCCGCAGGTCGCTCGCCAGACCCCGACCCGACAGGTCGGGAACGGTGAGCGGCGCCATCTCGGGTCCGGGCACGACGCGCTCCGCGAACCATTCACGCTCCTCGCCAGTGAGCCGGCGCGGGCGTCCCGCCCCGAAATCGAAAGGGCACATCGTGGTCCGCGCGACGGCGCACAGTTGACCTTGATGATGCAGCTCGTACCCGATGACGAAACGGCTCGCGCCCACCTCGCAGGGGGCGATCGCCACCCGGGCAGGCTCGTCGGTGAACACGATCGGCCGCTTGTAGACCACCTCGTGTCGCACGACGACCACGCCTCCGCCGAGCATGTGTCCGTTCTTGCCCATCAACAGGAAATCGACGCGGGCCTCCTGGAGGTAGTCGACGATGCCCGCGTTGTTGACGTGCCCCTGGGCGTCCATGTCGCCCCAGCGCAGCGGCACGTCGACCCACAAGGGGCTGGCCGGACTCACTGGGCGTCCTCGCCGGGCTCCTTGTCGTAGAGCGAATCGACGATGTGGGCGTACTTGTTCGCGACAACGGTGCGGCGCACCTTCATGTTCGGTGTCACGCCACCGTCGTGGACGGAGAACTCGTGGTCGAGGATCGCGAACCGCTTGACGGTCTCCCAGCGCTCGAGATGGGTGTTCGCGACGTCCATGTACCTCTCGATCGAGTGCCGGATCTCGGGACGCCGGCTCAGCGCGGCGTAGTCGAGGTCGCCGTGCCCGTGCCTCTCGCCCCAGCGCCGCAGGGCGACCGGGTCGAGGGTGATCAGCGCGACGATGTACTTGCGTCCCTCGCCCAGAGCGATCGCCTGGCTGATGTAGGGGATGTTCGCCGCGATCGCCGCCTCGACCTTCTGCGGCGCGACGTACTTGCCGCCCGAGGTCTTGATGAGGTCCTTCTTGCGCTCGGTGATCCGCAGGTTGCCGTCGGCGTCGAATTCGCCGATGTCGCCGGTATGGAACCAGCCGTCGCTGAACGCCTCTGCGGTGGCCTCCGGCTGGTTGTGATAGCCGCGGGCGATGATCGGACCACGCAGCATCACCTCACCGTCGTCGGCGATCCGCACGTCGATCCCCGGTGCGACCTGGCCGACCGTGCCGAACCTCGGGGTGCGCGGCTCGTTGAGGAACGCGATCGCCGTCGTCTCGGTCGACCCGTAGCCCTCAGTCACGACGATGCCCGCCGCGTAGAACCACTCCTGCACCTGGCTGGACAGCTTGGCCGAACCGGAGATGAAGAACTCGATGTTGCCGCCCATGCGCTGCTTGAGCTTGCCGAACACGAGCCGATCAGCGATCGCATACCGCGCCGCGAGCCCCTTCGGCATCGGGCGACCCTCGAGACGGTAGGGGATGCTGCGGCGGCCGACCGAGAACGCCCAGCGGGCGATCCGCCCAGCGATGCCGTTGCGGGGGTTCGCCGTGAGCACGGCGGCGCGGACCTTCTCGAAGATTCGCGGCGCGCCGCACATGAACGTGGGATGCACCTCACCGAGGCCCTCGACGATGCGGTCGATCCGTCCGTCGACGGCGGTGCAGAAACCGACCTTCACCTGAACGGCGATGAGCACCTTGCCGAACACGTGGCTGAGCGGCAGCCAGAGGTACTGCACCGAGTGCTCGTCGATGACGTGCAACGAATCCATCGCCGCCGACTGGTAGGTCAGCGCCTCATGGGTCAACTCGACGCCCTTCGGCTGCCCGGTGGTGCCGGAGGTGTAGATCAGCGTGCTCAGCATGTCGGGGGTGGTCGCCGCGATGGCCCGGGCGACCGCATCGGGTTCGGCGTCCAGAAGCCGGCGTCCGAGATCGCGCAGCTCCGCCCACGTGATCACCCGCTGATCGACCCGGTCGACCGGCTGGCGGTCGTCGTCGAGCAACACGATCGTGGAGATCTGGCCGGCGAACTCGTCGACGTCCTGCACCTTCGCCGCCTGTGCCTGGTTCTCGGCGATGAGGATGCGGCTGTCGGAATCCTTGGCGATGAACAGCACGTCGGGGCTGGTGGTGTTCGGATAGATCGTCGTCGTCGCACCACCGGCGCAGGCGATCGCGAGGTCGGCGATGATCCACTCATGGCGTGTGGTCGACGCGATCGCGACGCGCTGCTCGGGTTGCAGCCCGAGCGACAACAGGCCGGCTGCGACGACATGCACCTCTTCCTGGGTCTGCGCCCAGGTGTGCGGCGTCCATGTGGCCGGCCCGGCAGCGCGCCGGTCGGGGACGAGGAACGCCGTGGCGCCGGGCGTGCGACGCACCCGCTCTGCGAGCATCTCGCCGACGCTGCGTTCACACTGCGACTCGACGTCTGCCCGCGTGGGGCGCGGAGACGTCGCCTGAGGGTCGATCACGTGTCCTCCCGGTTTCGGTCACTCCGAGCAGTCTTTCATGACGGGCCGGGTTGGTCGCGGATGCAGGGTCGCCTGATCGCGGGGAGTCGCGCGCGCTGTCAACGGGGGAGAGCGTGCGGGCGCCCACCCGTATTGCCGGACTGACCGGGCGTTATGATGCCGCGCATGGATGACAGCGCCAACTGGCTCAGCCCGGAGCAGCAACAGATCTGGCGCTCGTGGCTCTCGGGAGTGGCCAGGATCAATCAACACCTCGACGCCGATCTGCGCCGACGTGGACTCGACCTTGCCGAGTACGAGATCCTCGTGTCGCTGTCCGAGGCCGAGGGACGCCGGTTGCGCATGTCCGACCTCGCGCAGCAGGTTCACCAGAGCCGCTCACGGCTCACTCACGCCATCGCCCGACTCGAGCAGCGTGGCATCGTCCGGCGCACGTCGGCCAACGATGACCGGCGTGGGGTGTACGCCCACCTCACCGAAGCCGGTTTCGCCGTGCTCGAGGCGGCGGCTCCCAGCCACGTCAACGCGGTGCGCGCCATCTTCGTCGACCGCGCCGATCCGGAGGATTTCCGGGCCCTCGGGCGGATCATGCAGCAGGTGCTCGAGGAACGAGTCTGAGCGGAACCCACCGCCCCGCCGTCCGTCGCTCCGCCACCCCGTCCGTCGCTCCGCCACCCCGGCTGGGCGGCTGGCGAATTCGACGGTGCTGCTGGCGATCGCTGCTGAGCTGCTGGCGAAGTCTGCTGAATGGGCGCGATTTTCGCCAGCCAAAGCAGAGATCGCCAGCCGCTCGCCCACGGACGGTCGAGACCCCCAACGGCCAACCACCGGCCATCCGCTCGGACGCCGGCCCCGACCGTCCCCACCCATACCCCCGTCCACCCCACCCACCACCCAGTCC
>DAIESZ010000104.1 GCA_027346035.1 Propionibacteriaceae bacterium | reverse complement strand
CTGCTGCGCGAGCGCCGCAGCGTCTACAACCAGGTGAGCGAGCTCACGAACAAGATCCGCCAGTAGCCCGCGATCCTCAGGACGGCGTCACTGGGCGGCCGAGGCCACCACCGAGGTGCGCGACGACTCGAACGAGCGCATCACCGCCTCAGGGTCGGTGATCACGTCGAGAAGGTATTCGAGCACGGTTCCGGGCATGTCGACGGCGTCGCGGTCGTACATCCACTGCACCTGCAGGCCGTCCATGATCGCAACGAGACTGCGGGCCGCCCGCGCCGGGTCGACGCCCGCGCGGAGCAGGCCCTGCTCGCTCAGGTGGGTGAAAGACACTTCGTAGCTCTCGACCACGCGACGATAGCGATCGGCGAAGTACTCGTGGGCCGGGTGATTGGGGTCGACCGCCTCGGCCGACAGGGTGACGAACAACTCGACGAGTCCCGGCTGGGTGGCGTTCCGCTCGACCAGGTGCACGAGGGCGGTCACCGCGTCGAGGTCGCTCTTCTCACCGCCCACGATGTCGTAGCTCTTGTCGTCGCGATGAGCGAGCACCGCCATGAGCAGGTCTTCTTTGCTGCCGAAGTGGTAGAGAAGGCCCGGGTGGGTGATTCCGACCTGCTGCGCGATGTCCCTCAAGGATGCGCCGCGATAACCCGTCTCAGCGAAGTGGGACAACGCGACATCCAGGATCTGGGTACGGCGGCGGTCACCCCGCGCGCTCGACCCGGGCTGAATGGCGGACATGGAACTCCTTGGCCGTGGGACGGAGAGCCGGTGCGATGCGCGGCTCCGGTTGACGCGCGGCACCCGGTTGTGGGCTCACGCTAGCACTCGGGCACCGCTCCACCGCCGTCGGCGCTCTCCCGTATTCCACAGGACCCTGTGGATAACCGCGATCCACTGTGGACACGTGGTGCAGTAGCCCTCACAGGTGCCCCACCGATCCGTCCGGATCAACAGCCCGTCCGGGGTCGTCCCGGGGTCATCCCAAGGACTGTGGATCACGAGATCCGCCCTGACAAGGCATCGCGGCGGTTCTCCACAGTTTCAACACCAGTGATGACCATGATGACTATCCAGACATCATGAGGAAGTAAAGGTCTGGGCTGTGGATGCACACACCGGACCCACCGACGCGCCGATCCCGCCCACACCTATCGTGGAGCACATCAGCCGCCGGACGCCTTGACCTCACGACAGGATCACACATGACCACCGAGCTCCCCGCTGGGTCGGCGGGCTCCGCAGGCGTTGCCGATGCCACCCGGCGACCCGACCTCGCGGGTGACGCCATCGCCGCGTACACACTTCAGTTGACCAAGGTCTACGGCAGTGGCGACACCCGGGTCGTGGCACTGGACTCGGTCGACGTGCAGTTCCAGAAGGGCCGGTTCACCGCGGTGATGGGCCCGTCAGGATCGGGCAAGTCGACCCTCATGCACTGCGTCGCCGGCCTCGACTCACCGACCTCCGGACGCATCGTCATCGGGGACACGGAGATCGGACCACTCAAGGACAAGCAGCTCACCCAGCTGCGCCGCGACCGGATCGGCTTCGTGTTCCAGGCGTTCAATCTGGTGCCCACCCTCACGGCCGAGGAGAACATCCTGCTGCCGCTGGCGATCGCCGGTCGCAAGCCCGACCCCGACTGGTACCGCACGGTGATCGACACCGTCGACCTCGCCGACAGGTTGGGGCACAAGCCCACCGAACTCTCCGGGGGGCAGCAGCAGCGAGTGGCCTGCGCCCGCGCGCTGATCAGTCGGCCCGACATCATCTTCGCCGACGAACCCACCGGAAATCTCGACTCCCGCTCGTCGGCAGAGGTGCTCGGCTTCCTGCGTCACAGCGTCGAGGAATTCGGCCAGACCATCGTCATGGTGACCCACGATCCGGTGGCCGCGAGTTACGCCGACCGCGCCCTGTTCCTCGCCGACGGTGCGATCGTCGCCGAGCTCGACCGCCCCAGCCGCGAGTCGGTGCTCGCGCTGATGGCCACGATCGACCCGCGCCATCTCGACGCCGCGCAGACCGCCGATCACGCGGCGCAGACACGGACGTTGCCCGGTGCGGGGACGCCTGCCGACAGCGCGCAGCGCCGCTCCTAGGATGAGCCGAGGCCGGACTCCCAGCCTCGGCACGCCCTGGAGTCGTGACCATGTACAGGGCCGCCTGGAAGTCGCTGCTGCATCGGCGCGCGCGACTTCTGCTCAGCGTCCTGGCGATCGTCCTCGGGGTGGCGTTCGTCTCGGGCTCGTTCATCTTCACCAACATGCTCTCGGTGTCGTTCAACGGCATCCTTCGTGGCACCGTCGCCGACGTGAACGTCGACCCGGTCGGCACCTACACCTCGGGGGGGTCCGCCTTCGGAACCCAGGCCAGCACGATCGGACAGGTGCTGCTGACACCGGCCGACCTGCAGAAGTTCCGCGGAGTCGACGGGGTCACATCGGCCACCGGTACGGTGTTCTCGATCAATACCTATCCGATCGGGAGGAACGGCAAGGTCATCGCGTCGATCGGACCTCCAGGCATCGGCCACAACTGGTACACAGACCCGGCCTACGGTGGCATCACGGGAGTCCGGTTGCGATCGGGTCACGCACCGCTGACCGACAACCAGATGGTCGTCGACCCGACGACGCTCACCAAGAGCGGCTACCGGCTCGGCGACATGATGAAGGTGTCGCTGCCGAACGGAGACGTGGTGAGTCGCACCGTCGTCGGTACGGCCGAGTGGGGCAGTGGCGGCACCGTGGGCGCGACCTACGTGTTCTTCACCACGGCCGAGGCCCAGAAGCTGCTGCTCGGCGGGAAGGACGGCTTCACCGGTGCCTGGATCACGACCGATCCGGGCGCCTCGATCCCCGACGTCGTCACCCGGGTTCAGGCGGTCACACCGAAGGACTTCGAGGCGGTGAGCGGCAAAACGGCAGCCGACGCCACGGCCACCTCGATCAACAAGGCCCTGAGCTTCATCAACACGTTCCTGCTGGTCTTCGCGGCCATCGCGCTGCTCGTCGCGAGCTTCCTCATCGTCAACACCTTCTCGATCATCGTCGCCCAGCGGGGACGTGAACTCGCACTCTTCCGGGCGATCGGGGCCAGCAGGCGGCAGATGACCCGGACCGTCCTGTTCGAGGCGGCCGTCACCGGATTCATCGGCTCGACCCTGGGGCTCGGGCTCGGATGGTTGCTTGCCGTGCTGATCCGGGTGTTGTTCAAGCGGCTCGGCATCGACCTGGGTTCGGCGCTTCCGGGAGTCACTCTCGAGGCCGTCGCGTGGTCGTACGCGGTCGGCATGATCATCACGATGGTTTCCGCGTGGATGCCCGCCCGTAAGGCCGGACACGTGCCCCCGGTGGCCGCGATGAACGGCGATGTGATGACCGGCACGGGCAATCTCGGCATCCGTGCGGTGATCGGGGTGGCGCTCACCCTGGTCGGGGCCGCCGGCATGGGGGTCGGACTGTGGACCCACATCTCGAACCGTGCTCTGGTCATCGGGATCGGAGCTGCGCTCGTGCTGCTGGGCGTCGCCGGGGCCAGCCCGCTGCTGGGGCGGCCGGTGATCGCGGTGATGGGCTGGTTCTATCGGCGGCTGTTCGGTGAGATCGGCAAGCTCGCCGCGCTCAACGCGGTGCGGCAGCCGCGCCGCACCGCCGCGACGGCGTCGGCGCTGATGCTGTCGCTCGCACTGGTGACCACCCTGTCGGTGCTCGGGTCGTCGGCGTCCAAGAGCATTCACTCGGTGGTCGCGACGTCGATGACGAGCGACTTCACCATGCAGTCGGTCACCGGGGGACTGTTGCCGGCGAGTCTGCCGGCGACCGTGTCCGCGGTGCCCGGCGTGGCGACGGCGGCCCCGTTCTACACGTCGGTCGTTCTGGACAACGGGAATCAGACGTTCATCACCGTCGCCGACCCGTCGGGATTCAACACCCTCATCGCCCAGACCATGGTCAGTGGCACCCTCAACTCCCGTGACGGCACCGTCATCGTCGATCAGGTGGCGGCGCAGCGGCGCGGCCTGTCGGTGGGCGACACGATGGTCGTCACGTCACCCCTCAATCGCTCGCAGGTCACCCTCACCGTCAGTGGCATCTACCGAACCGACTCGCCGGGACTCGGCAACTACATCGTCAACGTCGCCACCGGCCGTTCTCTGGGGGCGCCCGACGCGCCGGTGGCGATCGCGATCAAGGATGCCTCGGGAGCCGACACCGCCGCGGTGCGCGCCGCACTCGACGCGGCGACCGCCGACCTGCCGACGGTGGTGGTGATGAACAAGGCCGAATACGCGGGCCAGCTCACATCCCAGGTCGACCAGCTGCTCAACATGATCTACGCCCTGCTCGGCCTGGCGATCGTCATCGCGGTGCTCGGCATCGTCAACACGCTTGCGTTGTCGGTGATCGAACGCACCCGTGAGATCGGGCTGTTGCGCGCCATCGGCATCACGCGTCCGCAACTGAGGCGGATGGTGACGCTGGAGTCGGTGATCATCGCCCTGCTCGGATCGGTTCTCGGGGTCACCATGGGTGTGGCCTTCGGCACGGCGTTGCAGCGGTCCCTGGCCGACTCCGGCCTCAGTGAGCTCGTCATCCCGTGGGGCGAGTTACTGCTCTACCTCGTCGCCGCGGCCGTCGTCGGCGTGATCGCCGCGGTCTGGCCGGCCAGGCACGCCGCCAGGCTCAACATGCTCCGGGCGATCGCCACCGAGTGAGTCGACGGGCGCGGCGCCCGCCACCCGCCTGCCCGCAGGTGGCGCGACTCGCGTCCACCCCGCTCCTGGCAGACCGTTCGCGCGTGGCCTGAGCCCAGGAATCCACGCCATGGGAGGCACGCCGAGTGATGCCCTGGAGCAGGGCGCTTCCACGCGCCGGTCGTCGTCGAGAGCATGGCGGCGACCCACCGCCCGGCACTGAGCAGCCGTGATGACGGGCCGGTGTCGTTCAGTTCTCAGGTCTGGCAGTCCCCTCCGCGTGTCGGCGTCGAGTCCCGGCGTGCGGCGGGTTGAATGGGGCGCGGATGCCGGAGGGATCCGGCCACCCGGGGAACTGTCGGATCACCGCAGCGTCCATGAACACGGAAGGGCCCGGACCATGTATGAGATGGTCCGGGCCCTCCGTTTTGCTCGGCGGACGACGCCCACCGGGCTCCGGCCACTGTCGACGCCCCACTCGGCCCCGTCGTTCGGGTCGGCTCCTCGAAAGATCCGGTCGCGGGCGACGCAATCGTGGTGGACGACGTCACCAACGTGATCTGACAGGAGGTCAGGAGTGAACTGTGATCGGGTGCCATCGGTCGGGATGGCGTGTCCCTCCAGGGAGAGACGGTGTTCCACCGCGAGCGGTGGAACGGTTTCGCTGGGTTCTTGCCGAATCCAGCAGCTTCGCTGCATCGGCGGAGGGTCTGTTTCCAGATCGCGCTTCGGACGGTGAAGCGGTGCCGTCGCCCGGTTCGGCGGAACTCCTGGTGGGGAGCCACGCCTTGCTGGGTTCGGGCCTCCTTCTGCGGGCCTTCCCCGGGGCCGGTGATGGCCTGTCGGAGCGGGTCCCTGCATCAGGGGTAATACCGTTGTAGACCCTCCGCCCCGCCCGGTCAAGATCAATCCGGGCCCTGGTTGCCCCGATTTCGCGGGACGCCCGGATCGCCTCACCCGGCTGCGTCCGATGGTTCGATATGCTGCGCTGGCTATGACTTGTCGGACATGGCCGGGCCCCGTCGGATGGTCGCGTCGCCGCGACGATCCCGTCACGCCCGCCCCATCCACCAGTCGTCCACCGGAGCGGTGCCCCACCGCATCCGATCCCGCCGAAACGAGGAAGCCGTGAAGATTCGAGTCGAACGCGATGTGCTGGCCGACGCGGTGGCCTGGGCCGCCCGCAGCCTGCCCAACCGGCCGAGCGTCCCGATCCTCGCGGGGCTGCGCATCAGTGCCGACGGCGACGGAGTCACCCTGTCGAGCTTCGACTACGAGACATCGGCCAAGGTGACGATCGCGGGCCAGGTCGACGAGTCCGGCGAGGTGCTGGTGTCCGGACGCCTCCTGGCGGACATCGCCCGGTCGCTGCCCGCGAAGCCGGTGAGCCTGACCAGCGAGGCCACCCGGC
The DNA here is from genome assembly GCA_027346035.1 of Propionibacteriaceae bacterium. Lineage (GTDB taxonomy): Bacteria > Actinomycetota > Actinomycetes > Propionibacteriales > Propionibacteriaceae > JAJYQH01. The sequence continues at coordinate 4,370 of DAIESZ010000104.1, read as the reverse complement.
TTGAGATCGTGTGCGGGAGCGCCCGCTTCACCCTGCAGACCCTCCCGGTGGCCGACTATCCGTCGCTTCCCGAGATGCCCGCGGCCACGGGCAGTGTCGAGTCCGAGGCCTTCGCCAAGGCGGTCGGGCAGGTGGTCGTCGCCGCCGGACGCGACGAGCTGCTGCCGGTGTTCACGGGCGTCCGGGTCGAGATCGAGGGCGAGACCCTGAGTCTGCTCGCCACCGACCGCTACCGCATGGCGCTCAAGGAGCTCGCGTGGTCGCCGGCGTCCCCGCAGGCGTCCGGTGCCGCGCTCGTGCCCGCCCGGGTGCTGAACGAGACCGCCAAGTCGATGACCTCGGGCGACAGGGTCACGATGAGCCTGTCGACCCCTGGCCTTGGTGACGGCCTGGTCGGCTTCGAGGGTGACGGCCAGGGTGGCACCCGCCAGATCACCACCCGCCTGCTCGACGGCGACTTCCCGAAGGTGCGGCACCTCATGCACGTGCAGCCGAGCGTCACCGTGCGGTGCAGCACCACCGAGCTCATCGCGTCGGTCAAGCGCGTGGCGCTCGTGGCGGAGCGCAACACGCCGCTTCGGATGATCATCGGCGACGGCCAGATCAATCTCGAGGCCGCCACCGGCGACCAGGCGCAGGCGTCGGAGGCGATCGAGGCCACCGTCGAGAACCACCTGGGCGGAGACGACCTGGCGATCACCGCGGCCGGCTTCAACCCGCACTACCTCCAGGACGCACTGGGCGCTCTCGACACGCCCCACGTGCACTTCGCCTTCACCGCGCCCGGCAAGCCGTGTCTCATCACGGGGCTCGACGAGATCGACGGCGAGCCGCTCGGCGACTACCGCCACGTGATCATGCTGATGCGTCTGCCGAACTGAGCCGGCCGTAGCGGGCTCGTCGCACGCTGCGGTTAGTCTTCGACCATGCGCACTGCGTGGGTTGCTGCCGGCCTGTCGATGATCTTCCGCGCGGCGCGGCGCGGCGGGCTGGTCGCGCTCGTGAGCCTCACCATGGCTCTTGCCGCCTGCTCGTCGCCGGCGCCCGGCACGCACTCGTCGTTGCCGCCCAACAACCTTCCCTCGGCCGCGGGTACGGTCCAGGCACTGGTCACGGCACTGCAGAGCGGCAAGCTCGACCAGGTGCCGTTCAGCACCCCCGAGACCGCTGCCCAGGCCGACCTCGACACGATCATGGCGGGCATGGACGGCCTGCGTCCGAGCGTCACTCCCGCGAGTGTCACCTACGACGGGATCAACAACACCGCCACGGTGGTCCTGAACCAGAGCTACCCGCTCGGATCGAAGACCTTCGACTTCCAGAGCACCGCCTCACTTCTCCACGCCGCCTCCGGATGGCAGGTGGTCTGGGCACCGACGATCGTCCACCCGCAGCTCAGCGAGCAGACACGGCTGCGCCACACCCGAGATCTGCCCAAGCGGGCACCGATCATCGGGCACGACAACGTGACACTCGTGCAGCAGGGGCTCGTCTTCGACCTCGGCATCGACAAGCACATCGTCAAGCCGGCAGAAGCGCTCACGTCGGCGTCCGCGCTCGCCAAGCTCATGAAGGTCGACGCCACACAGTTCGTCAAGCAGGTCAAGGCGGCCGGAACCGACGCGTTCGTCATCGCGATCAGCGTCCGACCGGCAGACGTTCCGAGCGCGATCGAAAAGATCCCCGGGGCCCGGGCGCTCCCGAATCAGGCGATGCTCGGGCCGTCGAGCACGTTCGCCCAGGCGATCCTCGGGGTGATGGGGTCGCCGACAGCGGCCCAGGTGGCGGCGAGTCACGGCGACATCCAGGCCACCGACAGCGTCGGCATCAGCGGGCTTGAGATGCGCGACGACGCCCAGCTGCGGGGAACCCCAGGTCACACCATCGCGATCGTGCCGCGCACCGGGCCGTCGGCCTCGGCGTCCCCCTCTGCGGCGGCGAGCGCGTCCAGCACCGCCGGCTCGGCATCGGGTGCTGCCTCGATCGCACCCACGCCGGTGCTCTACTCCAGCTCAGCGGTGCCCGGGACGGCGCTGAGGATCACCCTCGACCTCGGCCTGCAGACGAAGGCCGAGACGGTGCTCGGCGCGGCGCACGGCATCGCCTCGATGGTCGTGCTCGACCGCTCGAGCGGCGCGCTCCTCGCGGCGGCCAACTCCTCCGCCGCTGGGGGCAACCCTGACGCCACCTTCGGGCGGTATGCGCCGGGCTCCACCTTCAAGATCGCGACGTCGCTCGCGGTGCTGCGGCACGGGTTGAGCCCGTCGAGCCTGGTCGACTGCCCGCACCAGATCACCGTCAACGGCAAGGTGTTCAAGAACTACTCCGACTATCCGGCGAACGGGTACGGACGCATCCCGCTCTCGGAGGCCGTCGCGAACTCGTGCAACACCGCCTTCATCAAGTTGTCGACGACGATCTCGCCGGCCGATCTCGCCGAGGCCGCGGGAAGTCTCGGCGTGGGCATCGACTACAACGCGGGGTTCCCGAGCTTCTTCGGCTCGGTCCCCACGACCAGCGACCCGGTCGTCCAGGCGGCCGACGCCATCGGTCAGGGCGACGTGCTCGCCTCCCCGATGGCGATGGCGGGCCTGTCCGCGTCGGTTGCCTCGGCGCACACGATCATTCCTCACCTCGTGGTCGGTACTACGCCCACCCCGACGGGCGCCCCGCTCACGAGCGCCGAGGGCGCCCAGCTGCAGACCCTCATGAAGGCCGTCGTCACCAGTGGCACCGGGCAAACGCTCGCCGGCCTGGTCACCGGCGCCAAGACGGGCACCGCCGAATACGACGCCGGCAAGACCATCAAGACTCACGCATGGATGATCGCGTGGAACGCGAGGTACGCCATCGCGGTGATGGTCTACCACGGCCAGACCGCATCCGGAACGGCCGGCCCACTCATCAGGCAGTTCCTGTCCTGAGTCCGGTGACGCGGCCGGGCGGGTGGGGAGTCGGCCGGACGCCGTCCGGTCGCTGCCGTGGGCCGTCCCCGAGGCGCTCAGCGCCCGGAGGTGAGTGGGTCGGCCGACCCGGTTACTGTGAGCCCATGCCCCCCTCGCCAGCGCAGAATGCCCCCGATGGCGTGCAGCCGTCGCGGGTCGGCTCCGGGACACGCCGGTGAGCCGCCCGGCCGACGCGGCGTCCCACCGGGGCGCGCAGCCCCTCGATCCCGCCGTGTGGGCGGTGCTCGGGGCGGTGGCATCGGTGCAACTGGGAGCGGCGTTCGCGAAGCACCTGTTCGGCGTCGTCCCGCCGACCACGATGACCTGGCTGCGCCTGGCATCGTCGGCGCTTGCACTGGTCGCGCTGCGTCCCCTGTTGCGCCGGCGCACCCGCCCGGCCACCGGACGCCGGAACTGGCCGGTCGGGCTCGGCTACGCGGCCTGCCTGGTGGGCATGAACTGGAGCATCTACCAGGCGTTCGCGCGCATCCCGCTCGGCGTGGCGGTGACGCTGGAGTTCCTCGGGCCGCTGGCTGTTGCGGTGGCGGGCGCCCGGCGGGCCCGGCACCTGATGTGGGCCGCGCTGGCGGCGGCCGGGGTCGTGCTGCTCGAATGGTCACCCGCGCGCCTCGACCCGTGGGGAGTGGTCTTCGCGCTCGTCGCGGCGTCGTGCTGGGCCGGCTACATCCTGTTCGGCGGCAGGGCCGGCCGCAGCTGGCCGGGGCTCGACGTCCTCACGCTCGCCTGCGTGCTGGGGGCGGTCGCGCTCGCCGGGCCGGCGCTGATCGTCGGCGGGGCCGCCACCTGGCGGCCGGTCGTGCTGATGACCGGCCTCGCGGTCGGGCTGCTGAGCTCGGTGATCCCCTACGGGCTGGAACTGTTCGCGTTGCGCTCGATCGCGCCGCGGGTGTTCGGGATCCTCATGAGCCTGGAACCAGTGGCCGCCGCCCTCGCCGCGCTCATCGTTCTCGGAGAGCATCTCGGCCCGATCGACGTCGTCGCGATGGGCTGCATCGTCGTGGCGTCGATCGGCGCGGCCCGCGGAACCCGCACCGCCTGATTCCGGACGCCCGCCGGCGGCCGCCGGGGATCAGCGGCGGCCGGGCGGCAACTGGTGGTGGTTGCGCGGGGGGCGTTGGACGCCGGCGAGGATGGGGCCGAGCAGGAGCGGCACCAGGACGAGCCACCAGAGCCGGAACCCGGACGCGACCATCAAGAACAGCGCCATCGGCCAGACTGCGCCGTAGAAGCGGTGCCGACGCGCGGCGTACTGGCGAAGCGGCAGCTGGCCGCCCGGATCGAGCGGGCTGAGTTGGAGGTTGTGATTCGTCAACGATGACGCAGGGTTGGGGGCCTCGGCCGGGGGGAGGTCGGCGAACAGCGGTTCGAGGTCGCTCTCGTACTTCGCGCCGAGCGCGACGCCGA
>DAIESZ010000093.1 GCA_027346035.1 Propionibacteriaceae bacterium | reverse complement strand
TCGGCGTCGGGGTGGCCGTGGGCGTGGGTGACGCGGTCGAATAGCCGTTCAGCATGGCCGGCGGATCGAACGTGAGGTGCGGAAGCCCCTGCATCGCGACCTGCATGTAGTCGGCCCAGGTCATCGCGGGATACGTCGCTCCGAAGAACACCGGGTCCCCGGGAGCCCGGTAGGGGTCGAGGTCGCCGGTACCGGCGTTGCCCACCACGTACATGACCGCGGTCGAGATCTGCTTGGTGTAGGCGACGAACCAGGCGGAGTTGATGACGTTGCCGACGCCGTTGGTGCCGGTCTTTCCGGCGATGTCGTAGCCGAGGGACTTGACCCGGGTGCCGGTGCCCTGGTTGACCACGGATTCGAGCCCGTAGGTGACGTCACGGGTGACGTTGTTCTCGATGGTCTGCTTGCCCTGGTACTTCGCCTGGTAGAGCACGGCACCGGTCGAGTCGGTGACCTTGTTGATCACATGGGTCGGCACGTACACGCCCCCGTTGGCGAGCGTCGCGTAGCCGGTGGCGTTGCTCAACGGGCTGACCTCGGCGATGCCGAGCGGGATCCGGTCGTTCAGGTCCCATCCGGCGCCCTTCGGCAGTCCCGCCTGCTCGGCCGCCTGGATCACCTTCGCGGGCCCGTTCGGGATCCGGGTCACGGCGTCGACGTAGGCGGTGTTGATCGAATCGGTGAGGGCCTTCTTCATCGTCACCGGTCCGTACTGGAGGTGAGCCTCGTTGTGGACGGGGGTCGTGTCGCCCGGTGGCGTCCAGGTGTTGCCGTTGAGGATCGTGCCGAGGCTGAGCCCGTTGCGCAGCGCGGCCACGGTCGCCCACGCCTTGAAGGTGGACGCCGCCGGGCGCGGCGTCGTGGCCCAGTTGCGGGAGTTCTTGACGAAGTCGGGACCGCCGTAGATCGCCAGCACCTGACCCGTTCCGACCTGAACGGAGGCGATCGCCGCGTGGAGGTTGTTCGGGTTCTGGCCCGAGAGCTTCGCCGAGAGATTGGTGTTGTCCTGTGCGGACTTGACGGCGGCCGCCTCGAGCGTCTTGTCGAACGTCGTCACGACGTGCAGGCCGCCACCTTGGATCTGCGAGTCGTCGTAGCCGAGCGAGTGCAGCTCGTCGATCGCCATGTTCATCAGGAAGCCCTTGACCCCTCCGAAGGTGGAACTCGTGGGGATCGCGGGGAACTTGGGCAATGCCTTGATCGCCTGGTCGTGCTGCTTCTTCGTGATCGTGCCCATCTGCAGCATGCCGTCGAGCACGTACTGGTAACGGGCGGTCAGCCGGGGCAAGTTGCTCTGCGACACGGCGGGGTCGTAGTACGACGGCGCGTTGAGCACGGCTGCCAGGACGGCCGACTGTTCCAGGGTGAGCTTGGACGCCGGCTCGTTGAAGTACGCCTCCGCCCCCGCCTGGATGCCGTAGGCGCCGCGGCCGAAGTAGATCGTGTTGAGGTAGTCGCGCAGCACCTGCTGCTTCGGCACCTTGCGGGCGATCTTCACCGAGAGCACCAGTTCCTCGAGCTTGCGACTGATCGTGCGCCCGGAGTTGAGGTACATCACCTTGACGTACTGCTGGGTGATGGTCGAACCTCCCTGCAGTTCACCGCCGCGCAGGATCGTCCACGCCGCCCGGATGATCCCCTTCGGTGAGATGCCGCTGTCGGTCCAGAACGTGCGGTTCTCTGCGGCGACGACGGCGTCCTTGATGGTCTGCGGCATCTGGCTGTAGGAGATCGTCTGTCGGTTCTGCACCGACAGGCTGCCGATGAGGGACGTGCCGTCGCGGTAGTAGATGTCGGTGGTGTTGGTCTGGAAGTCCTTGTTGGGGTCGGGCAGCTTGGTCTGGTTGTAGTAGATCAACCCACCGATCGACCCGGCCAGCATCATCGCCACGAGGGTGATGGCCAGGGCCATGAAGCCGCGCTTCACCCACCTGCGACGGCGCCTCGCACTGCGCGACGTTCGCCTCGGTCCGCGCGGCGGACGCGATGGGCCGCCGGAGCGACGAGATGCGCGACGCGGGGTGGCGTCGTTCGGGGTATTCGACATGACTGCCCTCGTGGTTGTGCCGTGTCAGTAGAGGTCCTCGACGGTCTGCTGCCGCCGTGGTGGACGCCGGCGGCGTCCGTCACCGAGCACGTAGGTTTCGATCAGGAGGTTCCAGCGACAGTCGGGACAGACCTCGACGACCCGCACGGTGAACTCGCCGAACTGGGTCTCCATCTCCTCGAGTTCCTCGCGCGACTTGATCCGTCCCGAGAACTGCCCCAACTGATCCCCGAAAGTGTAGTTGAGGACCAACATGCGCTCCGAAGCGCAAACCGGACACTCCTGTCCGGCGGGGGCCCCGTGGTGCAGCGCGGCCCGGATCAGCATCGGGTCGGCGTCGCACGGATTCTCCCCGCTGAACGCCAGATCGGGCCGCCGCAGAGACTCGAGGGCACGCCGACGCTGCAGCGCGTGGCTCATGACCTGGCGGCGGGTTCGCATTCACCCAGGGTAGGTCCGCGACTACGATCGGCCCATGACCCAGCAGGTGCAGCAGGTGGTCGGATTCCTCGGACGCGGTGTGATCGGGCCGGACGCCCTCGTGGTCGGCGCCGACGATCTGGGCCTCACCAGGGGTGACGGCGTGTTCGACGCCACCCGGGTGGTCATCGACGGCTCCGGCCACCGGGTCGAGCACCTGGAGGCCCACCTGGCCCGGTTCGCCCGCTCGATCGGCCTGCTCGAGGGACCCGCTCCCGATCTCGACGTGTGGCGCCATCTCATCGGCGAGGCCGTCGCGGCCTGCCCGTTCACCGGGGAGGCCACGCTCAAAATCATCTGGACGCGCGGGCGCGAGAGTGTTCACACCGATCCCGTGGGGCTGCTCACGATCACCCCGATGACCGCCCCGGCGATCGCGCAGCGGGCCGGCGTCCGGGTGACCGCCCTGACGCGAGGAGTTGCCTCCGACGCCTACGCGGACGCCCCATGGCTGCTCGGGGGCGCCAAGACCCTGTCGTACGCAGTGAACGTCGCCGTCAAGCGCGAGGCCGCGCGCCGGGGCGTCGACGACGTGCTGTTCGTCTCGACCGACGGCTACTGCCTCGAGGGTCCGACGTCGGCCCTGGTCGTCGCCTTCGGGGACCGCCTCATCACCACGCCACGCGGGGCCACCGGCATCCTCGCCTCGATCACCCAGGAGGTCATCTTCCACGCGGCAACCGTCGCCGGGTGGCGGACGGCGTCCGAACTGCTGCGGCCCGAGCAGTTGGCCGAGGCCGACGGATCGTGGCTCGTGTCGTCGGTGCGCGGTGCCGCGCCGATCCTCGAACTCGACGGGCGTCCCCTGCCCCAGAACGCGGAGCTGACGGCCCGCGTCGTCGCGTGGAGCGGCTTCTGACCGACAACATTCGACGTTTTCCCCCGACTACGCGGGAGAACGTCGAATGTTGTGGGCCCAAGCCGGGTTGCCGCGAGTGGCGGGGCGCTCCGGCCCACCGTAGAATCGACCGAGCACGACGGGGCTATGGCGCAATTGGCAGCGCACCTGCTTTGCAAGCAGGGGGTTAGGGGTTCGAGTCCCCTTAGCTCCACCCACCCTGAGCTCCGACTAACGCCGCCGGCCGCGCTCGATCTCCTGATGCCGCAGGCGGACGACATCATCGAGGACATCATCGGGAACGGGATGGTCCACCGAGAAGCGGATCGTCCCACTCGAGATCGAGAAGCCGTTCAGGCGGGGCGCCACCGCGGCGACAACCTGCCCACTGAACGGGTAGAGCGCCAGATGCGTCCTGGCCTGCCTCACCGCGAGCAGCCCCTTGCCCTGAAGCATCAACGCCGGCATCGCGTAACTCACCCCTTCATCGAGCCCGGGAACCAGGGCCCGCGCGCGATCGACCACGTGCTGCAGCGCCGGCCGGACGGCCGGGTCGACACTTCGCAGATAGTCGGTGACCGCGCCCATGAACAGGATCGTGTCACTCCCGGGGGCACACGGGAAGCCTCCAGGGAGCGGACTGTCGGGATCGTTGGGGCGCGCCCCCGAGCGCCGCGCCCCACCACCGTCACCGAATTGCACCACCGGCGATGTCAGTCTCCATGACCGGCGCGGGTTCGGTAGGGCGGGACGGTGTCCGATGGAAAGATTGGACGCATGGACACAGGGGACGAGCCCGTCACCGAGCCCCCGGATTCTCTCGAGGCGTTCCACGATGACCTGGCCCGGCTGAGATCGCGCGACGGCAACGCCGGCTACAAGGCGCTCGGACGCCGGATGGGCCTCTCTCACAGCTCCGTGCACAGCGCCCTCACCCGGACGGATGCCCTGCCCAGCGAGTACGTGCTGCTGAGGATGATCACCGAGTGGGATCCGGACGCGACCGACGCATGGCTCACCCGACGTCGCCGGCTGGCCCGTCATCCCGAGTCAGCCGGGGCTCCCGCCGAGGCCGACGCTCCCCCGGCCTCGGGGATCGCCGACCCCGCACTTCGGAGTCGGCCGGACCGGGGTCCAGCAGAGCCGAGCGGCCGTCTCACGCGACGCGCGGCCCGAACCCTGCTGGTCGTCGCGGGCGTCTGCCTGGTGTGGCTGGTGGGGGCCGGACTGGCGACTCCGATCTCGACGGGCGGCGTCGACGTCTACCGCTTCTGCACCACGAACTACGACGGGCTCACCGCCGCGCCCCCCGCGCAGAACGCCACGCACACCTGGTCGGACTGGGTCTGCCTGCTCCAGGACGGCCGACAGGTTCCGGTCGACATGGGGCTCGCGTGCCGCGAGCAGCACCCGCCGCTGACCCCTCTTGGACGGACGTTCGCGGCCCACATCAGGGACGACTCCGCGTCGTGGCGCTGCTACACCGACCAGGTGAACCTCGGCGGCTGAGCAGGCAGCGGGCCCACCTGTGGCGCCAGGTGCGGCCGCGCGCGAAGGGGGTGGGCGGCACGCTCACGGCGTCCCGCCCACCCGCCGGCTTCGTCAGACGAACACGTCGTCAGACCCATTCAGTCGGTCGGGTCACCGCCCGCCGAGGCTGAACGCGTAGAACGTGTGGCTGGCGGTGAACTGGGGGAAGGCTCCGCCGAAGTGGCTGTAGCCGGATCCCCAGTAGAGCGTGTTGCCGGCGATCGAGGCGCCGGCGACGACCGTGCCGCCCGCGGCGTAGCTCCACATCGTCGCGCCCGTGGCCGCGTTGAGTGCGAGCATGTTCGGGTCGGACGCTCCACCCGCGGCCGACGGGGCGAAGACGACGCCGTTGGCGACGGTGAGCGGACCGAGGTCGACCGCGCCGTTGGGGTCCGCCACCTGCCACACGACCTTCCCGGTGGACGGATCGAGCGCCGCCCACGTCCCTGCCGTGCCCAGTGAGGGGTCGGCGTACGGCATGCCGTAGAGATTGCCGATCGCGACGTAGATGCGCCGGCCGTCGGTGGCCGATCCCCACTCCATCCCGCCGAGCGCCGAGCCCGGGCCGACCTGGGTGGCCCACCGCACCTTGCCGGTGTTCGGGTCGATCGCGGTGTAGACGCCGCTCTTCTGACCTGCGCCGATGATCTGCTGCGGTCCGGTGGGCGTCTGGATGGTGAACAGCTGCACCCCGGAACCGAAGTCGAAGTCCGGACCCGAATTCACCGGGCAGTTCGTCCCGGCCGAGAAGCAGGCCACGTTCCAGTCGTCGCTGGTGGCGAACCGGTCGGCCCACGCCACCGACCCGTCACCCATCCTCAGCGCGAGCACCGAGTCGACGTGGTTGTCGGGCGAATCGCCGGAGACCGTGTAGTTGTTGCCGGTCGTCGCGTAGACCACACCGCGGGCCGGGTCGGGCACGATCGTGCTGCCCCAGACCGACCCACCGGTGTATCCGGTCGGCACCATGTAGGTCTTCCACTGCACCGCACCGGTCGCCGCGTCGATCTTGAGGACACTGCCCCGGAACGAGCAGCACGGGTAGGACGGGTTGGCCGCCGCGCCCTCCTCGAGGGAGGCGACACCCACGTAGATCGACCCGTCGTAGACGACCGGGGACTGGGTGTCGACCGCAAGCGGATGCGAGTCGAGCTGGGTGTTCCACTTCAGCGCCCCGGTGACCGCGTTGATGGCGAGCAGTTCCGCGCCCTGCTGGGTGCCGATGTACAGCGTCTCGGTCGCGGTGTCGAGGAAGGGACTGGTCCTCGACACGACGGTGCCGGCCTGCTGGTCCAGGTAGGTGCTGGCGATGTCGTTCTTCCACAGCACCGTGCCGGTTGCCGCCTGGACGGCGTAGAGGTTCCCGGCCCAGTCCGGGAAGTAGGCGATTCCCTGGGCCACGGCCGCCCGAGCAGACACGTCACCCGAGGTGGTCAGCGTCCACTTGGGCTTCAGCGAGCCCACGGTAGCGGGGTTGATCGCCGTGGCCGAGAGGTTCGCGGTGTTGCCGAGGTTCTGGCCGAACATCGTCCACTGGGACCCTCCGGCGCGTGCGGCGCTGCTGGGCGCGGCCACGGAGGCGGCCAGCAAGGCGCCCGAGGCGAGTACTGCGGCGGCGATGGACGCCGTTCGGCGTCCGCCGCGGGGTCTGAAAGTCCGCATGCGTGTCTCCTCAC
>DAIESZ010000084.1 GCA_027346035.1 Propionibacteriaceae bacterium | reverse complement strand
GCGAACGGCGTCGTGCCGTCGGGGTGGGCTTGCGCATCGGGGCCCGAATCCGCGTACCCCAGGTGCCTGATCCGGGCCACGCCGAGCGCCACGGCGGATTCCTCCAACTCCCGCCACCGGCGGCTTCCGAGCCCCCCCACCGCGGAATCCCCGTCGCTGAGACCCGCCTCACCCGACGTGGCGACGACCAGCACCACCCGGTGCCCCGACGCCGCGGCCTGGGCCAGCGAGCCGCCCGTGAACAGCGCTTCGTCGTCGGGATGGGCGTGGAAGGCCACGATGGTCTGCGGCACCGGGCCGGTGACGAACCGGCGCTGGCGCCGGGGTCGGCTCATCGGCTGATCGCCATCCTGCTCGCCGCCGGCACCGCGGCCGGACGGGTGGCCCGGCCCGCCTCGGTGGCCGCCAGGGAGTACAGCGTGCGGGCGACGCGGGTCGTATAGCCCCAGTCGTGCCGCGGCGCCACCTCACGGTTGTGGGTGGTGATCCGTCGGCGCAGGGCCGGGTCGGTGAGCAGTTGCCCCAGCCTGGACAACATTCCGGCGTCATCGGGGGCCAGAAAGCCGTCGACGCCGTCGGTGACGAACTCGGTGAGACCCGACAGGCTGCTGCCGATGACGGGCAGTCCCATGGCCCGCGCCTCCAGGGCCGCGATCCCGAACGACTCCCGCTGGGCGGGGGCGATGAACACGGCCGACCGGGTGAGCAACCCGTGGATCGCGTCCTGAGGCAGGCGACCCGGCAGGGAGATCACCTCGTGGAGACCGCGGCGGGTGATGAACCGGTGGGCGGCCGCCCGCTGCGGCCCGTCGCCGACGACGATCGCCCGCGCTCCGGGGGCGACGAGGGGCAGGTCCGCGAGCATCCGGATGAGCGGCATCGTCCGCTTGATCCGGGTGAGCCGCATCACCGCGAGCACCGTGGGCACGTCCGGCTCCGCGGCCTCGACCGGGTGCCAGCGGTCGAGGTCGACCGCGTTGGGCAGCACATGCACGGGCGTCTCGGGGCCGAGCATGCGCCGCAGCGGTTGGGCGGCGCGACCGCTGACCGCCGACCACACGATCGGCAGCCGACGCAGCCCGAGACCGACCCCCGCCATCTCGGGCAACGGCCCGAGCCCCGACCACATGGAATGCATCGTCACCAGCACCGGGACGCCGCAGCGCGCAGCCGTGCGGGCCGCCACGAGGGCGAACGGGGAGAAGATCGACGCGTGCACGTGCACCACGTCGGGACGCAACTCGCCGAGCGCCCGCTCGACGGCGATCCGGGCCTCGTCGGCGCCGGCCGCGCGGTCGGGACACACCCGACGCACGCCATCGGCGTCCGGACCCGGCGCGGCCGTGATGAGCAGGGCCTCGTCGCCGGTGGCCCGCTGGTGAGCCATCCGGTCGCGAACGTGCAGCTCGATGCCGCCCACCTTCGGCAGGTAGCTGTCAGCGGCGTGCAGGATCCTCACAGGGCGCCCCCGACCGAGCCTGCCGCCAGCGCGCGGGAGCTACGGCCGCGCCGCCATTCCCACACGGCCAGCCACACGCCGCCGACGGGAATCTCCATGGCGAAGGTGAGAGTGCGGTACAGCAGGATGCCGGCGGTGACGGCGAGCGGGTCGCCGCCCGCTGCCAGCAGGACGGTGGCGATCCCGAGTTCGACGAGACCCGCCCCGCCGGGGGTGATGCCGCCGAGCGTGAACAGCCGGTCGAGGGCGAACGCCGCGACGATCGCCACCAGCGGGACGCTGACCCCGGCGACATACAGCGACGCCCAGAGCAGCGCGAACAGCATGAGGATGTAGCCGGTCACACCGACCGACGCCTGGGCCCAGCCGCGGCGCACCACGCCGCGCGTCTGCTGCTGGGCCGCGGCCACCTGCTCGCGGAACGACGGACGCCGCGACGACCCGACCAGTTGGAGGATTCGAGCAACCGCCTGCTCAGCGAGGGTTGCCAGCCGCGTCCCGATCGCCTGGCTGGCCAGGGCCGCGACCGCGAGGCCGAGCACCACGGCGGCGCCCACCGCGAGGACCAGGGCGGTGGTGGCCACGTGCCCGAGGACGGCCGACCCGGCCAGCGCGACCCACGGCAGCACGACCGCGACGAGCACCAGCTTGCCGAGCACGTCCCAGATATTGCTGACGACCGTGTAGGTCGCGACGTGTGAGCGGGAGTAGCCCCACGAGCGCAGCATGCGGTAGTTGAGGGCGATGCCGGCGGCACCGCCGAGAGGCATGACGTTGGCGACCGCGCTGCCGGTGAGACTGAGAGTCAGGGCTCGGCGGGACGTGAGCGTCGGCAACGACGCGCGCAGCACCAGGGTGTTCACCAGCAGACCGAGCATCCAGAGCACGACCAGACCGGCCAGCCACCGGACGGGCACGGCGGCGATCGCCTGACCGGTCGCGCTCCACGCGACGCCGGTGACCGCCGGCAGTCCGATGCCGAGCAGGGCCGCGGCGAGGGCGATACCCGCGAAGGACCGCACGCGCTGCCCCGGTGTCGCACGGCGACGGATGCCCTCAGCGGGGCCCACGGCCAAGCGGTCGGCGTCCAGGCTGAGAGCGGTCATGTGATCAGAATGGCCCTGAGTTGCTGAACACCCCCTGAAGGTGTCTCAGCTGGCCAGGGGCCGCGAACACCGTCGTGACAAGCCAACGAACCGCTCAATCTCGCGCCCAGCGCAGCGTGAGGATCTGGAACGGACGCAGCACGAGCCGAGCGCGGCCGTGCTCGACGCTCAGCGGTGACTGATCGTCGAGCGGACGCTCCAGCAGGTCGGTGAGCGTGACGCCCCGGGCGTCGGCGTGCAGGCTCACCGTGACACCGGCCCTGGTGCCGAGCGACTCGTAGATCCGCACCACCACGTCGTCGGAGTCCTCGGCGAGCTTGACCGCCTCGACCACGACCGCCGGATTGTCGACGCTCACCAGCGGCTCGACGCCGCCACCGGGGGCGTCTCGCGCCGGCAGGTTGCGCCGGTAGCCGTGGGCGATCGCGTCGGCCGTCGTGGCACCCGCCACGACCCCGAAGCTGAAATCGTGCGCGCCCTGGTCGGCCTCGGGGTCGGGGAACACAGGGGCCCGCAGCACCGTGGCCCGCATGACGGTGGTGGTGCCGCCGTCGTCACGGGTGTGCCGGGTGATGTCGTAGCCGTAGGTGGAGGCGTTGGTGAGGGCGACCCCGTAGTCGGGCTCGGCCACCCGCACCCACCGGTGAGCGGCGGTCTCGAAGCGGGCGGCGTCCCAGCTGGTGTTCACCGCGATCGGCCGGTCGAGATGACCGAACTGGATCTCCGAGGTCGCCACCTCGGTGCGCAGGTCGACCGGAACCGCCAGCTTGAGCAGCCGGTTGCGTTCGTGCCAATCGACGTGCAGGCCGATGCTCAGCTCGGGGTCGTCGGGCTCGAGCCGGTACTGCTGCACGATCGTCGACGCCGTCGTGTGGCGGTGCACCGTGACGACTGCGGCGGCGCCGTCATGGCCGACGTCGAGCGTGTCCACCCCGTCGAGGTCGACGACCCGGTTGCGGTAGTAGTCGTAGATGTCCCAGGCGCCCCAGTTGAGCGGGTGATCGTCGTGCACGTGGAGGCGTCCGATCGGCTCCGCGGCAGCGACCAGCTCGCGTCCGGCACGCTGGTCGAGCAGCGACGTGACCAGACCGCGCGCGTCGATGGTGACCCGCACCACGCCGTTGTCGAGCACCGCGCCGTCGTCGACCCGATCGATCGTGACCGGGTCCTGCTCGGCGGGCACGCCGACGCCGAACGCAGGGACGCCGCGGACGGCCACCGGGGCAGGGTTGGCGAGCGCGCCCGCGTCCGAGCCGCCGCCGAGGGCGGCCAGGGCGACCCCGACCAGTTCGTCAAGTTCCCGGGTGATCGCGGCGTGGCCGGCCTCCGCCTCCTGGTGGACCCAGGCGATCGAGGATCCCGGCAGGATGTCGTGGAACTGGAGCAGCAGCACCTGGCGCCACAGCCGATCCAGCGCCTCGCGGGGGTAGGCCGCGCCGGTGCGCACGGATGCCGTCGACGCCCACAATTCCGCCTCACGGAGAAGGTGCTCGTTGCGCCGGTTGCCCGCCTTGGTGCGGTGCTGGCTCGTGTAGGTGCCGCGGTGCAGTTCGAGGTACATCTCACCGCTCCATACGGGCGCGTCGGGATACTCGGCGATCGCCTGCTCGAAGAAGCGTTGCGGCGTCGAGAGCTCGACCCGGGGAGCACCCTCGAGGTCGGCGAACCGGCGCGCGGCCTGCAGCATCTCGCGGGTGGGTCCACCGCCACCGTCACCGAACCCGTAGGGGGCGAGGGACACCGTCGCCCGGCCCCGCTCGGCGAACGTGTGCTCCGAGCGCAGCAACTCCTCCGCCGACAGCGTCGAGTTGTACGTGTCGACGGGCGGGAAATGGGTGAAGATCCTGGTGCCGTCGAGACCCTCCCACCAGAACGTGTGGTGCGGGAAGTGGTTCGTGTCGTTCCACGAGATCTTCTGGGTGAGGAAGTACTTCTTCCCGGCGAGCCGGGCGATCTGCGGCACCGCCGCCGAGTAGCCGAACGTGTCGGGTAGCCACACCTCCTGCGGTTCGACGCCGAACTCGTCGAGGAAGAACCTGGTGCCGGTGAGGAACTGGCGCACCAGCGCCTCGCCCCCGGTGAGGTTGATGTCGGACTCCACCCACATCCCGCCGACCGGGATGAACCGGCCCGCCGCGACGGCGTCCTTCATGCGGGTCCAGATGTCGGGGTAGCCGTCCTTCATCCACTGGTACTGCTGCGCCGAACTGCACGCGAAGGTGACCTCGGGGTCGGCGTCGATGAGGTCGAGCACGTTGCTGAACGTGCGGGCACACTTGCGGATCGTCTCGCGGATCGGCCACAGCCAGGCCGAATCGATGTGCGCGTGACCGACCGCGTGCACGGTGTGCGCGGACGCCGACGCGGGCCGGTCCAACATCGGGGCGAGCACCCGGCGGGCGGCAGGGGCGCTCGCGTGCAGGTCGTCCCAATCGACGGCGTCCAGCATGGCCGACAGGGCCGCGACGATCTCGCTGCGCCTCGTGCTCCCGGGCAGGTGCTCCGCCAGCCCACGGAGGGCCTCGATGTCGGCGGCCAACTCCCACACGGTGCGATCACGCAGGCCGAGGTCCAATCGCTGCACGCGGTAGATCGGGTCGGTTCCCGCCGTGAGCTTGTCACCCAGCGGCGTCGGGTTCACCTGGCCGTCGGAGGTGACGCGGGGGTTCGACGCCGCCTCGAGAAACACCTCGAACCGCTCCCCCGGGGCGCCGACCGGGAGCCACCGGTTCTCGGGCTCGATCGCCTTGATCGTCGTGCCGTCGGGTCGCCACGCAAGCGCCTCCGCCTGGAAGCCCACGCTGTTGCCGTGGAACCCGAGGTCGACGACCAGCTCGGGACTGGCGCCGGGCACGTCCGCCCAGGACGCCGGCACCTCACCCCGAACCCGGAACCAGGTCGTACCCCACGGACGCCCCCACGCGCGACCGACCGGGAACGGCTGGTAGTCGGCGTCCCTCGCGGTCGCGAACGGGACCGGCTCGTCGGGCACCTCCCACGCCGTCACCTCGACCGGGGCGGTGTCGAGGTAGAGGTCGCGCGGCAGGTGATCGCGCAGGAAGCGATCCAGTCGGGCGAACAGCTGGGACGAACGGTCGAACACGAAGACTCCTGGGGGTAGGGCACGGACGTGGACCGGCATCCACCCAAACACATCCCCGAGCACCGGGACAGGGGGCGCGCCAGATCATCCCGAATCTGCGGGCACACGACGAGTGCGGCGTCCCGTCGGGAGGGGAATCCCCCACCCGGATGCAGGCCGGGCGGGGTGTCCGGTGCTGGGAGCCGCCCTCCGCGGGTCGGGGGCGAACTCGGTCGCTCGGATCCGCCCCGAGCAGCGGACACCGAGCCCGAACGGCTGGCGATCTCTGCTCCGGCTGGCGAAAGCGACACCACATCAGCAGCGATCGCCAGCAACTCCGCAGAGATCGCCAGCACGACCGTCGAAATCGCCAGCCGCACGAACCGGGGCCGGGGAGGACGCCCGGAACGTCACCGGGAGCGGTGCTCAGGTGACGGGCATGTCACGGCGCCGGAAGCCGACGACGGCGAGGCCGACGAGGCCGACAGCGATGAGCGACATGACCAGCTCCGGCGTCCAGGACATCGGCTCGACCGGAATCCTCGGGACGTGCGCGAACGGGGAGATCTTCAGCGTCCAGCCAGGAAGCCCGATCAGCGAGCCGAGTTCGCCGAGAACGACCACAGCGGCGAGTAGCGCCCAGCCGAGCCAGTCGACACGGGGCAGCCAGGCGACGACCACCGCAACGGCCGCGGTCATCACCCAGATCGCCGGCAGGTAGGCGAGGGCGGGCGAGGATTCCCGCCAGAACCCCGTCGACCCGGTGAGATGGGCTCCGGCCATGGTCACGCCCAGCAGCGCCACCAGCCCGGTGGCACCCACGAACCCGATGATCAGGTGTGACGCGAGGAACCGACGCCGGGTGACCGGGGTGGCGAGCAGGGTCTCCATGTGACCGGTCGACTCCTCGGAGCGCAGTCGCATGAGCGCCGAGACGCCGAACGCGGCCGCACCGAACGACCCCATGCCCGCCACGAGGGTGAGGTAGATGTCGTTGAAGCTCCCCACCCCGCCGAGCTTGCGGAGGATGTCGCCGGCGGAGCCGGTCATGAACCCGCCCACCGTGTTGATGATCGAGCCGAACAGCGCGCCGATCACGACGAACGTGATGACCCAGCCGACGAGTCCGGCCCGCTGCAGCCGCCAGGCGAGAGCCGCCGGGGTACCCATCGTGCCGGTGGGGCTGCCGGCGCGGTCGGCGAGCAGACCCGCCCCGAGGTCGCGTCGGCCCTGCAGCCAGCCGGCCACCGGCAGGGTGACGGCCAGGAACAGCACCGGAACCACCAGCGGCCAGGCCCGGTCGCCGTCGAAGTAGCGCACCTGCTGACCCCACCCGAGGGGGGACGCCCAGCTGAGCACCCGGGCCTGGCGGTTCCACGACACGTCGCCGATGGTGCGCAGCACGAACGCGACGCCGAGCGCGCCGAAGATCCATCCACCGCAGGCCCGGTTGCTGCTCGACAGTTGCACGGCGACGGCGGTGAGTCCCGCGAACGACAGCCCCACGCCTGCCTGCGCGAGACCGAACAGCACCGAACCCGCGACCGGCCAGCCGCCGGCGATGGACGCCGGGATCGTGACGAACCCGGAGACGAGGGAGGTGAGGATCGCGAGCAGCACGGCTGCGCCGAGCGGCGCGTGCCGCCCGACGCTGGTGGAGCCGAGCAGTTCGAAGCGCCCGGACTCCTCCTCGGCGCGGGTGTGGCGGCGCACGACGGCGATCACCAGGAACGACAGCACCAGGAAGTTGAGCATCGCGACCTTGTTCGCGCCGATGCCCCCGACCGAGTCGAGGTGGTAGATGTGCCCGTAGATGGCGACGACACCGGTGCTCTCGTTCGCCGCCTGATTCGCCGCCATGAGCTGCTCGGTGTTCGAGTAGAGCGTCGGCATCGCGGCGGCCGAGTAGTAGGTGAGGGCCCAGATGACCAGCAGCGAGGCGATGATCATCACCCGGTCCCGGCGCCACGCGAGGCGGAGCAGCCCGCGCCACCCGGTCATCGCCCCGCCTCCCCCTCGGGGGCCTCGCGGTACTTGCTGAGGAACAACTGCTCGAGGCTCGGCGGTTCGCTGACGAGCGAGTCGAGCCCGGCCGCGCTCACCACGGCGATCGCCGGGTCGAGGTGGTCGGCGTCCACCGAGAAGCGGACGCGGGTGCCCTCGCGGCTGAGGCCGGTGACGCCGGGCATCGCGTCGAGTTGTGGCACCGGCGTCCGCACGGCGGCGGTGACCGTGGTCGTGTGCAGCCGGCGCATCTCGTCGAGCGTGCCGGATTCGACGATGCGTCCGGCACGGATGATGCTGATCCGGTCGGACAGTTGCTCGACCTCGGACAGGATGTGGCTCGACAGCAGGATCGTGCGCCCGTCGGCCACGATCTCGCGGGCGACCTCGGCGAAGGCGGCCTCCATGAGCGGATCGAGCCCGGCGGTCGGTTCGTCGAGCAGGAACAGGTCGGCGCGCGACGCGAGCGCGGCGACCAGGGCCACCTTCTGGCGGTTGCCCTTGGAGTAGCTGCGGCACTTCTTGGTGGGATCGAGGTCGAAGCGCTCGAGCAGGGACGCCCGCCGCTGCGGGTCGAGGTCGCCGCGCAGCCGGGCGAGCAGGTCGATGACCTCACCACCGGTGAGGTTGGGCCACAGGCTGACGTCGCCGGGCACATAGGCGATCCGGCGATGGATGGTCTGGATGTCGGTCCAGGGGTTGGCCCCGAACACGGTGGCCGTGCCGGCGTCCGCGTGGAGCAGGCCGAGCAGCACCCGGATCGTCGTGGTCTTCCCGGCCCCGTTGGGCCCGAGGAACCCGTGCACCTCCCCCTCGCTGACGCTGAGGTCGAGCCCGTCGAGGGCCCGGGTGGATCCGAAGGACTTGGCAAGTGCCGATGTCTCGATGACGGTGGTCACCCGGCCGACGATACGCCGACGGAGTGCCGCGCAGCTCGGGGCACGCGGCGCCGCGCGACGGCCTTCACCAGCTCCTGCGCCCACAGCACGATCGAGGCCATGGCCAG
Source organism: Propionibacteriaceae bacterium (assembly GCA_027346035.1). Lineage (GTDB taxonomy): Bacteria > Actinomycetota > Actinomycetes > Propionibacteriales > Propionibacteriaceae > JAJYQH01. The sequence continues at coordinate 2,927 of DAIESZ010000084.1, read as the reverse complement.
GCAGATCAGCCACTGCGACGGGCTGAGCGGCCGGGTGCCGAAGGCCACCTGCAGCCACGGGATCTCGACCACCGCGACCTGGAGCAGCAGACCGGCCACCGTGGCGGCCCACAACCACCGGTTGACCCACAGCCGGTGGAACGCGCTCGAGGTCGCCGACCGGGCGCAGAACGCGTTGATGAGCTGGGCGAACACCAGGGTTGTGAAGCCGGCGGTGCGGGCGGTGACGACGTCGGAGTCACCGGGCAGCAGCCCGCCGGGCAGGAACAGGTCGATCGTCGCAAGGGTGGCCACGCCCATGAGCAGTCCGACCCACCCGATCCGGATCCAGTCGCCGCGCCCGATGATGCGTTCGTGACGGCCCCGCGGCGGACGGGCCATCACGTCGTCGATCTCCGGGTCGACTCCCATGGCCAGGGCGGGCGCCGAGTCGGTGACCAGGTTGATCCACAGGATCTGCGTGGCGAGCAGCGGCAGGATCAGCGCGCCCGCGGCGTCCCGCAGCCCGAGCACCTGCGCGAACACCACACCGGCGAACACCGTGGTGACCTCGCCCATGTTGGACGACAGGAGGTAGCGCAGGAACTTGGCGATGTTGTCGAAAATCACCCGGCCCTGGCGCACGGCGGCCACGATCGTCGCGAAGTTGTCGTCGCCGAGGATCATGTCGGCAGCCTGCTTGCTCACCTCGGTGCCCGTGATCCCCATGGCCACGCCGATGTCGGCCGACTTGAGCGCGGGCGCGTCGTTGACCCCATCGCCGGTCATCGCGACGATGTGGCCGTCGGCCTGCAGCACGTCGACGATCCGCAGTTTGTGCTTCGGGGCGACCCGGGCGAACACGTCGGCCTTCCGCACCGCCCGGGCGAACCCCTCGTCGTCGAGCCGGTCGAGTTCGACCCCCGAATAGGCGCGGCCCCCGGGCCTGGCCACGCCGAGGTCGGACGCGATCCGCGCCGCGGTCGCGGGGTGATCACCGGTGATCATCATCGTGCGGATCCCGGCCCGGTGGGCCTCGGCGACCGCGGCCAGCGCCTCGTCACGGGCGGGGTCGATGATGCCGACGGTGCCCGCGTAGGTGAGGTGGCGTTCGACGTCAGGGTCGGGGTGGTCGGCGTCGACCGGCATCGACGGGTCGAGCACCCGATAGGCGACACCGAGGGTGCGGTACCCGCGTCCGGACAAGTCCTCGACCGCCCGCAGGATGCGGGTGCGCCCCGACTCATCGAGGTCGACGCCGTCGTCGCCGACCCGGACGTGGGTGCACCGCTGGAGCAACACATCGGGGGCACCCTTCGTGTGCAGCAGGTCGTGGTCGTGGCCGGCGCGCCGGGTGACCACCGACATCAGCTTGCGGTCGGAGGTGAACGGAACCTCGCCGCGACGCCGGTGACCGGCGACCGACGCCGCGACGCCCTCGAGCTTGTGCTGGGCGACGAGGAAGGCGGCCTCGGTGGGGTCGCCGCGGATCTGCCAGTCGTCGTCATCGGATCCGAGGGCGGCGTTGTTGGCGACCGCGCCCCCCACCAGCACCAGCCGCACCTCTGCGAGCACGGCGTCCCGGGGGCCGTTGACGACCGCGGCCGAGCCCTCGGTCGCATATCCGGTGCCCGACAGGTCAACCTGTCCCGACGCGGTGACGATCGTGCGCAGCGTCATCTCGTTGCGGGTGAGGGTGCCGGTCTTGTCGGAGCAGATCACCGAGGCCGACCCGAGGGTCTCGACCGAGGCGAGCCGCTTCATCACCGCGTGCTGCGCTGCCATCGCCCGGACGCCGAGCGCCAACACCAGCGAGAGGATCGCCACCAGGCCTTCGGGCACCGCCGCCACCGCGAGCGACACGCCCAACAGCAGGATGTCGACCGCTTCGGCCGGCGTCGAGGGGCGGGTGACGACCCACAACACCACCATGACGACCACGGCGATCGCGATGACGGCCAGCCCCAGGGCCTTGGAGACCCGGTTGAGCTCCAGTTGAAGCGGCGACGGCGCCTGCTCGGCGGCCTCGAGCAGGCCGGCGATCGATCCCATCTCGGTGTCCATGCCCGTCGCCGTGACCACCGCGCGTCCGCTGCCCTCGGCGACCGCTGTGCCCTTGAACACCATCGCGGTGCAGTCACCGACGGGCAGACCCGATTCCTGGGTGGCGGGGTCCTTGACGGTCGCTGCCGACTCGCCGGTCAGCGCGTCCTCCTGGATCTTCAGCCCGCTGGCCGCGAGCAGCCTGGCGTCGGCGCCGACGGCGTCCCCCTCCGCGAGCAGCAGCAGATCTCCGGGGACGAGTTCCTCGCTGGGCACCTGCCGCGCCGTCCCTCCACGCACGACGGTCGAGATGGCCGCGGTCATCCGGGCCAGGGCGGCCACCGCCTCGTCGGCCCGGTGCTCCTGGACGAGGCCGATCAGCGCGTTGGCGATGATGATCGCCGCGATGACCACGACATCGACCGGCACGCCGTGCGCTCCCTCGATGATCCACACCACCAGCGAGATCGCCACGGCGACGGCCAGCAGGTAGACCAGTGGATCGCGGAATTGGGCGATCACCCGGCGCCACAGAGGCACCGGCGGGACTTCGCGGAGCACATTCCGTCCGTGGCGGTCGAGACGCGCGCGGGCCTCGGCGCCGGTGAGTCCCCGGTCCGCGTCCGCGACGAGCGCCGCAACCACCTCGTCACCGGGAAGCGACCCAGGGTCGGAGACAGGGCGGGCGGATCGCGGGATGACCTCGTCCATGCCCCAGTGTCCCGCTCGGCCCGTCCACCCCGGCGCGGAGTGCGGCGTCGGCGTCCCGGCGTACCGTGACAGGTATGCAGAACCCACCTGACTCCGTCCGGACCGAGACCGACAGCATGGGACCCGTCGAGGTGGCCGCAGACCGCTACTGGGGGGCGCAGACCCAACGGAGTCTGCAGAACTTCGACATCGGA
>DAIESZ010000054.1 GCA_027346035.1 Propionibacteriaceae bacterium | reverse complement strand
CAGCGGAATGCAGCAGGCGGTCGACAATCTCGTGGGCCTCGGGCACCGGAGGATGGCATATCTGGCCGGCCCGCCGACGTCGTGGGCCGACGGCCAGCGGTGGCGCACCTTCCGCGACGCCTGCCTCGGGCTCGGAATCGCCAACCACCGCTGCGGTCCGGTGTCGCCCACGGTGCGCGGCGGCGAGGACGCGGCCGACGAGGTGCTGCGCGACCCTGTCACCGCGGTGGTCGCCTACAACGATCTCGTGGCGATCGGCCTGATGCGCGCGCTGATCCGTCGCGGCGTCCGGGTGCCAGCCGACATCAGCGTGGTGGGCTTCGACAACACGTTCGCGAGCGACCTCGTGACCCCCGGGCTCACCACGGTGGCGGCCCCGCTGACCGCGCTCGGCGAGCAAGCGGTCCGCGCGGTGCTCCACCCCACCGATCCCACGTCGCGCACCACCGACGCGCCGGTCTCACTGCCCGTGCGCCTCGTCGTCCGGGCGTCCACCGGCCCGGCGGCGTCCGCGCGCGCCTGACCGACCGCCTTCAGCGTCCCTTTCGGTGCCGCCGCTAGGCTCATCGCGCCGCCGGTCGATCGTCGCCGACGGGCCGATCCCAACCGATCCCGAGGTTCGAACCCGTGCGCGACGCGAGGCTCCCGTGACGACGTCCCCGGCGGCAGCGTCACGCGTCGCCACCCGCCTTCGCCTGCCCGCCCGCGTCCGGCCGGTCGCCACCCCGGCCCTGCTGTTCCTCCTGGCCGCCTGGTGGTTCCTGGACGGGATCAGCCAACCGGGAGTCCAGACCGACGAAGGGGTGACCCTCGTGGTCATCCACCGGTCGCTGCCGGACTTGTTGCGACTCTGGCACGGCAACGACGCGACGCTGGTGCCCTACTACCTGCTGGCCAAGACGGCCAGAAGACTGGCCATCACCTCCAGGCTCCCCCTCAGCGACCTCACCGTGATCCGATCACTGTCGGCCGTCGCCATGGCGCTCGCGTGCGCGATCCTCTACGCGCTGGTCAGACGCCGCGCCGACGCCCGCGTGGCCCTGGCGGCCACCGTCGCCCTGATCTTCATGCCGGGGACGCTGCGGTGGGCCCAGCAGGCACGCCCCTACAGCCTGATGGTTCTCGCGAGCGCCGCGTCGTGGCTGATGTGGGACAAGGCTCGGGACGAGGGTGGGTGGCGCTCGAGGCTGCTCTACGCGACGACCGTCGTGTTCGGGTCCGTGATCCACCTCTTCCTGCTCCTACAGTTCGCGGTCCAGTTCGCGGTGGCATTGGTGCATGACCGGCTCGAGAACGGGGTGCTGAGCCGTCGGTTCACGGCGGCCCGCAACATCGCCGGCCCCCTCGCGCTCGCGGCCGTGGTCGCCGCGTATCCGGTCGTGCACATGCTGCAACGTGGCCATGGCGTTCCGTCCCATACGGCGATTCCGTTCAGCCACCTCACGGCGACAGCCCTGCAGACCATCACCAGCCGCGAAGGACCCCAGCAGGTCGGCCCCTTTGTCGTGGTTCTCGTCCTCGCGGGCCTCGCCACCCTCGTCCAGCGGCGGAGCCGGCACGCGGTCACATTCCCCCTGTGGCTGACGCTGAGCTTCGCGCTGCAGTCGGCGGCCGCCTACCTTCAACCCGGTACCCTCCGGCTGCGCTACTGGATGGCACTCTCGTCCCCCTTGGGGCTCCTGGTCGGCATCGGGGTCTACGGTCTGGCCTCCTTCGCCTGCTGGGCGCTCTCCAACACCGTGCTTCGAGGAGTGTCCCGGGGGCAGGTCGAATGGCTGAGGACGGCCTTCGCCGCCGCCGCTGTCGCCTCACTCGTGGCCCTGACCCTGCCCACGAACACCTACGTGCGGAGCCCGGCGGGGCACGGGACGGTCGCCGACACCCGGGGGGTCTTCGACCTCCTGCGCAGCACGCCGCAGAATCCACTGCTCCTCGTCGACAACCGGTTCAACATCTTCGCCTTCGCCGGCTACGGCGTGAAGTACGTCTACGACAATCCCTATTCCCTGGTCCAACCCGATTCCGCGTACGCCTGGTCCTACCCCAGAAGCCCGGGGGCCCTCCGAAGGGCCCTCGCCGGGCACGTGTTCGTCGTGCTCGCTCGGATACCGAAACCACCGGCCGTCACCGGAACCATCCAGCGGGTGCAGGGTGAGCTGGTGCGGGCGGGTTACGCCCTGGTGCGAACCCAACAGCGCGGCCCGTGGGCGGTACTGCTGTACCGGAGAGGCTGATCGGACCCCTTCAGCTTCCGTTTCGGTACCGCCGCTAAACTCATCGCGCCGCCGGTCGATAGTCGCCGACGGACCCGATCCCCACCGATCCCGAGGTTCGTTGCCGTGCGTGACCTGAGGCTTCCGTGATGAGCGACACGGCCCCGGAGGCTCCGGCTTCACCCGCCGCCTCCCGCCGGCTGCCGCCCCGCCTGCGTCCCCTCATCACCCCCGCCCTGCTGGGCGTCGCCGCGGCCGTCTGGTTCCTGTACCGGATCGGACGGCCGGGCGTGTCGACCGACGAGGGCGTCACGCTGGTCGTCACCCACCGGACGCTCGCGGAGTTGTGGCACCTGTGGCACGGCAACGACGCCACGCTCATGCCCTACTACCTGGGCATCACGATCATCCGCAAGACCGCCGCCGTCCTGGGTCTCCCGGTGAGCGACGTGGTGCTCGTGCGGTCGGTGTCCGGGCTCGCGATGGCGGTGGCCGTGGCGCTCCTCTACAGGCTGGTGCGCCGGCACGCCTCGGCCTCGCTCGCGCTCACCGCGTCGATCGTGTTCATGGTGATGCCCGGCGTCGTCCGCTACGCCCAGGAGTCCCGCCCCTACGCCCTCATGGTGATGATCAGCACGGCGTCGTGGCTCGCGTGGGACGTCGTCCGGGAGCGGCCCACGTGGACCCGGCGGGTGCTGTACATCGTGACCATCATCGCGGGTCCGCTGATCCACCTGTTCGTGCTGCTGCAATTCGCCGCCCAACTCGCGGCGTCCATCGTGGTCGATTTCGGCCGGCCGCGCGATCGGCGTCTCCGGTGGGCGACGACACGCAACACCCTGGTCTGCCTGGTGATCGGCGGGCTGGTCGTGGCGCTGCCGGTGCTGTACATGGCCCTGCACGGGCACGGGCAGCCGCGCGGCTCGATGAGGGTCTCGCTGATCCTGACGACCCTGCTCCGCACGATCGTCAGCGCCCGCGGGTCGAGCGCCGTGTGGCCGCTCGTGCTCGTGCTCGCGCTCGCGGGGGTCGGGGCGCTGTGGATCCGCAACCGTGGCCTGGCCCTCATCGCGGTGCTGTGGTTCGCCGTGCCCTTCACCCTGCAGGCGGTCGCCGCCTTCGTGAAGCCGGCGACGCTGGAGCAGCGCTACTGGACGGCGCTGTCGACACCGTTGGCGCTGCTCATCGCGGCCGGCATCCACGGCTTCGCCGCCGCCCTCGCGGACGCCGCGGCCCGGCTCACCCCCGTCGGTGACCGGGTCAGGGCGGCGTCCCGGATCACCGCCGCGCTCGCGGCGGTCGGTGTGGCCGCCATCGCGTTGGTCGCGACCCCGACCAACGCGATCGTGCGCGGCCCGGCCGGGCATGGGGCGATGGCCGTCTCCCAGCCCGTGATGGCGGTGCTCGAGCGGACACCAGAACATCCCGTTCTCCTGGTCGACAGCCGGTTCAACGGCTACGTGTTCGCCGGTTACGGCATGCGCTACGTCGAGGACAACCCCTACGCGAAGGTCGTCGCCACATCCCCCTATGCATGGGGATTCCAGCGCACTCACGAGGAGTTCCTGCAGGCCCTCACCGGCCACGACTCCGCGGTGTTCGCCCATGCCCGGGGCGGCGGCTCGAGCGACTCGACGCTGCGGAGCGTCGCGTCGGAACTCGTCGGTGCGGGCTTCGCCCGCACGTCGACGGTGAGGCTCGGGGTGTGGACCGTGATGACCTACGTGCGCGCCCCCCGGACAATCCACCCGGCTCCCTGACACCGCGCCCCCGACCCCGGGTCCCCAACACCGGCGAACCTGGCCGCGGTCCCTTGGCACCGTGCCGTGACACCGATCGCTGACATCGAGCACCGCATCTGCGGGATGCCCGGGGCGCTCGGCCCGATCCGCGCTCCACAGCCCCTCGTCACCGCACGCTCTGCAGTCTTGCCCGGGTTGCCGTCTTGCATCCCGTCCAGCCTCCGCTGGCAACTGGTGGCAACACCAGGCCGTCGCCCCTGCCGACTCCCTACATTCAAAGCGGATCCAC
>DAIESZ010000028.1 GCA_027346035.1 Propionibacteriaceae bacterium | reverse complement strand
CTTGGTCGACGTGGTGGCCGAGGCCGACGGCTTGGTCGACGTGGTGGCCGAGGCCGACGGCTTGGTCGACGTGGTGGCCGAGGCCGACGGCTTGGTCGAGGTCGTGGTCGTGGTGGCCGTCGAGGTACCCGCGAGCCCGGCCACCGCCTCACGGGTGACGGGTCCGGGATCCTGGGCCGGCATCTCCCGGCCGGTCACCACGGAGGGTGTCCCGGTGATGGCGCCCGTGTCCAGGTTGATGAACGCCGGTGCGGGATCGGGGCGCATGCCCAGGCGGTAGGCCCGCTGGCTCAGCGATGTGACCGACGACTCCTCGTCGACCCGCGCCTGGAGGCTGGCCTCCTGGTAGCCCAGGTCGGCGTCCTGGGCGCGCAGCGTACTGAGCATGTCGGCGCGCTGTTGCAGGTTCACCGACAGCACCAGCACCCCGGCCATGCCGAGGGCCACGATCACCGCCAACACGATGAGGAACGGCAGCCGCGCCAGCCTCGGCGGGGCTGCCGGCAGCGACCGCAGCCGATCGCCCGGTGCCTGTGTCGGTGACTCAACCGGCGCCAACAGTGCGCTCATGCTGCCTCCCTCACTCGTTCGATGACACGTAGCCGCGCGGACGCGGATCGTGGATTGACCGACACCTCGTCGGCCTCGGGTCGCTCGGCGCCCCGGGTGACCAGCCGGAACCGGGCCCTCATGGACTCGGGGACGACGGGCAGGCCCGCCGGCGCCGTGTCGCTGGATGCGGCGGCGAACAGTTGCTTCACCATCCGGTCCTCCAGCGAGTGGTAGGCGAGCACCGCGAGCCGACCGCCGACCGACAGGGCGTCGAGCGCCGCCGGCAGCGCGCGCCGCAGGGCGTCCAGTTCGCCGTTCACCTCGATCCGCAGCGCCTGGAACACCCGCTTGGCGGGGTGCCCGCGGCCCTTGCGGGCCGCCATCGGGATCGCCGTCGAGATCACCTCGACCAGGCGAGCGGCGTTCTCGAAGGGTTCCTCGTCGCGAGCCGACACGATCCGTCCGGCGATCCGCTGGGCGAACGGCTCCTCGCCGTAGGCGCGGAAGATCCGGGTCAGCTCGGACGCCGGACGCTCGTTGAGGATCTGCGCCGCGGTGAGCTGCTGGCCCGGGTCCATCCGCATGTCCAGCGGGGCATCACTCATATACGAGAAGCCGCGTCCGGTCTCGTCGATCTGCAGCGACGACAGGCCGAGGTCGAGCAGGATCGCCTCCACCTGGGCGATGCCGAGACCGTCGAGCACCCGGGGCAGTTCGTCGAACACGGCTTGTGCGAGGTGGACCCGGTCACCGAATGCGGCCAGGCGCGCGGCCGCGAGCCGCAGCGCCTCGGGATCCCGGTCGATGCCCACGAGCCGGCAGTCGGGGTGGGCGCTGAGGATCGCCTGCGCGTGACCGCCCATGCCCAGGGTCCCGTCGACATAGGTGGTGAGCCCCGGGCGCGACAGGGGCTCGGCGAGAACCGAGACGATCCGGTCCCGCATGACCGGAATGTGGCGCCGGGCGGCATCGTCCGGGCTTCCGGGCAACGGATCGATGGGGGCGGCTCCGGTGTGCCCGGGCGGCTGCGCCATCTCCATGTCGACCCCACGTCATTCGCATCGGCAAGCTGTCGTTCCCCTGGTGGAGCGGCGCTCCTCCGGCAGGGGCCGGTGGATTGTGCTTCGGGGTTTCGACCCGGAACCCTGTGTCGCCCACCTGGCACCGGGGAAGGTGCACCAGGGTGGCGGGTTCCGGACCGAAGCCTCGCGGCACAATCCGGTTTCGCCCGGTCAGGTGACCGGGAAGATCTCGCCGTCCATGTCGGCGAAGTCCTCTTCCTGCTCGGCGTCGTAGGCCGCCCACGCCGCGGCGTCCCACACCTCGATCCGGTTGACCGCACCGACGACCACGATGTCGCGGTCGAGGGCGGCGTATTCGCGCAACTGCTGAGGGATCGTGACCCGCCCCTGCTTGTCGGCCACCCCCTCGGTCGCCGACCCGCCGAACTGACGCTGGTACTGGCGGACCCGCTTGACACTGTCCTGGGCCTTGCTCACCGACGTGACCATGCTGAGGAAGTCCTCCCGGGTGTAGATCGCCAGGCAGTGATCGAAGTTCTTGGTGATGACGAAGCCGCCATCGAGGGCATCGCGGAACTTGGCTGGAAGGAAGAAGCGCCCCTTGTCATCGAGCTTCGGGTGGTGGGTACCGAGAAACATCCAGGCACCCCTTCCCCTCCATGAGTGTGCCGCTTTCCTCCATTTCGCACCACCATACTCCACGACGCTCCACTGGGGCACTATTTGCCCCACCGGTTGCCGACGCGCCGCCGGGTATCGTGTGGGACGAGGCGGGACGCGCGACGACGCGCGCCTCCCCGGCCCCCGGCGGGCCCCGCCGCGCCAGCAACCGGAGGAGTCACGTGAGCATTCAGCAGGCCGAGCGCGAGCACTTGAGCACGGTCGTCAACCGGGTGCACGAGGCGATCGCGAGCGTCATCGCCGGCAAGGACGACCAGATCGACGTCGCCCTGGCCACCCTGCTCGCGGAGGGCCACCTGCTGCTCGAGGACGTGCCGGGCGTCGGGAAGACGATGCTGGCCAAGTCACTGGCCAAGGCCATCGACTGCTCGGTGCGTCGCGTCCAGTTCACGCCCGACCTGCTGCCCGGAGACATCACCGGGACGAGCGTCTTCAACCAGGAGACGCGCGAGTTCGAGTTCAAGCCCGGCGGCGTGTTCGCGAACATCGTCGTCGGCGACGAGATCAACCGGGCATCGCCGAAGACCCAGTCGGCACTGCTCGAGGCGATGGCCGAACGCACCGTCTCCGTCGACGGCATCACCCACCACCTCGACGCCCCGTTCATGGTCGTCGCCACCCAGAACCCCATCGAGATGGAGGGCACCTATCCCCTGCCGGAGGCCCAGCGCGACCGGTTCA
>DAIESZ010000027.1 GCA_027346035.1 Propionibacteriaceae bacterium | reverse complement strand
CTTCGGCACGAGGATCTGCACGCCCGTCGGCCGGCCCTGCAGGGTGAGTTTCACCGAGCCGATGGCCTGGGGCTTGCCGAGATCGAGCACGACACCGACGCCCGGCTTCAGGCCACCCAGGCGAGGGTTGTTGAAGTAGGTGAGCGTCTGCCACGCGGTTGAGGGGTTGCCGTCGATGGCCCTGCCCAGTTCGGTGGGGTTCTCCTGGTTGTTGCCGCCATCGGTCACCGGGTCGAAGTCGTGGAGGCTGGCGATCGTGTAGGCACCCGTGCCGGTGGCCGACGGCGACTGTGACGACGACGACGTGGAGCCGCTCGCGGCGGCGCTGGGGTGACGGCCCCCGAGCCACACCCCGCCCAGTCCGACGACCAGACTGACCAGCACCAGCGCCACGAGCACGAACACCAGCCGGCGTCGGCGGAAGTCGATCTGGCGGCCACCGTCGAGCGCCACCCGCGAGCTGGGGGTCGTGGGGGACGCCGGGCGGGCCCCACGTCCGGGGGTGTCGCCGACGGTATGGGTCGCGGTGATGCCCCGGCTCGGTGCGGCGGGCGGCGGGGCGATCGCGGTGAAGCTCTGCCGGGCGTCCCACTGGGCCGTCGAATCGGTGGTGGTGTCGTGGTCGAGGGAGGTTCGGGGGAAATGGTCACCGACGGCCGCGCGCGCGGCGTCGGTCGCCGCGCGGGTGCTGGTGGTGACCGGGACGACCGGGAACCGGATGCGCTGCTCGAGGTCGGCGGCGGCGTCGGCGGTGCCGAGAACCCGCGACAGGGCCTGCGCGACCTGTGACGCCGACGTGAGACGTCCGCCGGGTTGACGGGGGTCGGGAGACAGGATGCGATCGCAGATGGCGTCGAGGGCCGGCGAGACGCTGGAGCGTACCTGGCGCGGCGTCAGCCAGACGCGACCCTCGAGCGGAGCCGGGGGAAGCCCCCAGGCGGGCGACTGCGGGCGGGTGGGATCGACCGGCCACATCGACAGCAGACAGGCGTAGAGGAGTTTGCCGAGCGCGCGGACGTCTCCGGCCTCCCGCTCCGACCAGACCGCCTGGCTGTCGTCGTGCTCGGGGTGCAGCGCGGCCTCGATGAGGAAGCCGAGGATCTTGACGTTGCCGGTGACCGTCACCGTCACGCTGTCGGGACTGAGCCGTTGGTGGAACAGGCCCTTCTCGTGCATGGGTGCCAGCGCGTCGGCGATCTCACGCACGATCCATGCCGCCTCCAGGGCACTGAGCGGTCCGGAGGCGAGCAGGTCGGTGAGCGACTCGCCGGGGACGAATTCGCAGACCAGCAGGGAAGGGCTGTCGGGATCCTCTCCGCCAACCGCGTCGAGAACCCGGAGGAATCGGGAGTCGGTGGCCGCCGCCGCGTGCCGTGCGGCGTCGAGGACGCTGGAGGACCTCGGATCGTGAGGGCCGACGACGTGGACCAGCACCGAACGGGGAAGCTTCTGATCGAAGGCCTTCCAGGTCTGGACCGCGCCCCGCTGGGTCAGGCGGCTCTCGAGCTGGTAGCGGTGGGAGAGCACCTGCCCCTGATGGACTTCGGGTCCGGGAAGCAGGTCGTATCCGTCGGAAGGGTCAGCGTCGAGCGTCATGTCCGTGATGATCGTCGGCTCGTCGAACGATTCGTCCCAGTGCGAGTTCATCGGCTGTCGCTTCCATCGGGGTGCCTGGGTCCGGGATCGGCGTCGCGGTGCGGCGACCCGGTCGGAACTCCAGTCTGCCCGCCGGTCGGAAGATCGGGGAAGGGGACACTCGGGGCGGCGCTGGGGGCGTGCCTGGCCCGCTCATGTTGAACCTGTCGGATGCGGATCGCCGTGGCGCCCATGAACACGACCCCGGACAGGATGACGATCACCCAGCCGACCCGCCCGAACGACGTGGCCCGAAGGGTGATCTTGATCGCGGATCCGATCGGGCGTCCCTGCGGTGTCTCGAGCTGCGCGCTGACGTTGACCGACCCGTTCGTGACGGCGTGGGGCCTGAAGTCAGTGGTCACCGTCTCCCCTGACGGGACGGTGATCACCGCGGTGTCGGGGACCCTGATGCGCTCCGGGTTCTCGGAGGTGAACGCGATCTTCACGGTGACCGACTGGTCGAGGGTGTTGGTGATCGTGGCGGGCAGCTGGTTGGTGGAACTGCTCAGCACGAAGTCGCTGGCCAGGGTGAGCCGGATCGCGTTGCTGGTGAGCACGTCGCCCACCAGCCCGGTGCCCTGGGCGAGGTAGGCCGCGCGCTGCGCTGAGGAGAACCGGCTCGACAGGCTGCGGGCCAGCAGCAGGTCGACCCGGGCGGTGGCCTGGTCGGTCAGGTCGGTCACCTCACCCCACGCCTGGAATCGTTCGAGCGCCACGTCACGCGCGCGCACCCACGCCCGCGGATCCGGAAGCTGCTGCTGCGAGCCACTGACCATCGCGGACGCCGACGAGCCGAGGTCGAGCGGGGTGTTCTGCAGGGACGACCCGATCGAGCGGTCGAGCCGCAGGTCGGCGTCCGAGGAGATCGGCAGCAGCAGCGCCGACCCGGACCGGTTGGCGAGGAACGCCTCGGCGACCGCCCGCTGGCGTACCTGCGCAGCCGTGGCCTCCGGTGCCGGGCCGGGGCCACCCGAGGCGAGCCCGCCTGCGAGCGACTGCACCCGGAGTCCCGAGACGGGGTCGACACCACTGGTGGTTCCTGCACCGATGACGACCGCGGGCTTCCACGGCCCGACGAACGACAGCTCGCTCGGGGTGATGGTCGGGGTGAGCACCGCCAGGGGCAGGGTGGCGACCGGGTTCGTCTGCGGCACGGCGGCCGCGATCCGGTCGCGGGTCGCGGTGTCGGCCGCGGCCACCAGCAGGGGCAGGTCCGGGTCGGCGTACGGCAGCCGGTAGGCCGGGTGGTCGGCCAGCACGCCGAGCAGCCCGTCGAGCCAGGTGGTGGCGAGCTGCTCCTGCTGGCTGAGAACTGACGCCGACAGCGTCTGGCCCTCGACCGTGTGCTGTTGGGCCAGCGCCTGCACCTCGTCGACGAGGCTCGGGTCGACGAGCACGGTCGTGTTGGGTTGCGCGGCACGCGTGAGCAGCCGGGCCAGGCGCCCGGACAGCTCGCCGACCAGGTGGTTGTCGGCGAAGGTGCCGCCACCCAGCAGCGAGGGCCGAGAGGTCAGCACGACCATCGGCGTGTCGGACAGGTGCGTGGACTTGTCGAGGACCGTCAGCATCGTGCGCGCTCGCCCGGCGGTGAGCGTCGTCCCGTCGGGGATCTGGGCGCGCACCTGAACACCGACGGGGTAGATGCCCGGGGTCGTGAATCCCAGCCGGTTGATCGGCGCGGACACCGTGAAGTGGGAACTGTCGCCGGGGGCGAACACCGGCTGCTCGGCCGTGGTGATCTGCTGCCACACGGCGTGCTCGTTGTCGATCGCCCGCGCCCCCACCGGGATGGTGGACGGGCTGGCCAGATAGCTGTCGAGCTGGGTGGTCGTGGTGAGTCCCGTGGTGTCGCGCCACAAGTAGACCTGCACGAGGCGCAGGTCGACGCTCGAGGTGTTGCGGATGGTTCCGGTGATCGTGAGGGTGCCCCCGCCGGTCGACGTCGCAGGCGTCATCGTGGCGATGTCGATGGTGATGAGCGGTGAGTCGGCGGCCGCGACCGGGGTCGCACGCCATCCGGTCCCGAGGATCGTGCCGAGGCCCACCAGCAGGGCCACCAGCGTCCTCGCGGCGCGGTGCGCCGTCGACTGCTGGCTCATTCGGCCATCGTAGGGCCGCCGCCTGTGTCGCGAATGGCCCGCCGGGGTGAGTCGGCGGCCGCGCGGCCGTCCTGCTCCCACCAGTCGATCAGCAGGGTCGCAGCCTCCTCGGGCGTCATCGGGCCCCGATCGATCCGCTGGGCCAGCAGGAACTTGTAGGCGCGGCCGACCGCCGGACCCTCGGAGATGCCGAGCACGGCCATGATCTGCTGCCCGTCCAGGGCCGGACGCAGCGCGTCGAGCTGCTCCTGGGCCGACAGCTCGTCGATGCGCCACTCGAGTTCGTCGTAGGCGCGGCGCAGCCGCTCCGCCCGGCGGTGATTGCGGGTGGTGGAGTCGCTGCGGGTGAGGATGTGCAACCGTTCCAGGTCGTCGCCCGCGTCGCGCACGTAGCGGCGCACCGCCGAGTCGGTCCAGGCGGCACCCTTGCCGACCTCGGCGTCGGCATAGCCGTGGAACCGCAGGTGCAGCTCGATGAGATGGGACACGGCGTCCACCTGGTCACGGCTGTACCGCAGCGCCTTGAGTCGCTTGCGGGCGATCTTCGCTCCTACGACGTCGTGGTGGTGGAAGCTCACCTTGGCGCCGGGCAGGAATTCGCGGGTGGCGGGCTTGCCGATGTCATGCAGCAGAGCCGCCAGACGCAGCACGATGTCGGGCTCGTGGTTACGTTCCTTTTCCAGGGCGATCGCCTGCTCGAGCACGGTGAGCGAGTGGGTGTAGACGTTCTTGTGCTGGTGGTCGGGGTGGTGCTCGTCGATCTCCAGCCGCAGCGCCGGCAGTTCCGGCAGGATCCGATCGGCGAGACCCGTGTCGACGAGCAGTTCGAGCCCAGGACGCGGATCGTCGCTGAGCAGCAGCTTGGTGAGCTCGTCGCGCACCCGCTCGGCCGAGACGATATCGATGCGCTCGGCCAGTTCGCGCATCGCCTCCCGCACCGGCGGGGTGACCGTGAATCCGAGCTGCGAGGTGAACCGGGCCGCCCGCATCATCCGCAACGGGTCGTCGCTGAAGCTGCGCTCCGGCTCGAACGGGGTGCGCAGCAGCCCCTCGGCGAGATCGGCGAGGCCACCGTAAGGGTCGACGAACCTCTTGTCGACCAGGCTGATGGCCATCGCATTGACCGTGAAGTCCCGCCGGATCAGGTCGTCGTCGATCCGCTCACCGAAGGCCACCTCCGGCTTGCGCGACTCCGTGCGGTACGCATCGGCGCGAAACGTCGTGATCTCGATGATCCAGTCGCTGTCACCCACCCGCTTGCGGGCCCCGATCGTGCCCCACTGCTTTCCGATGTCCCACACCGACTTGGTGAACGAGCGCAGCAACCGCTCGCTCTCGTCGGGACGCGCCGATGTCGTGAAGTCGAGGTCGTTGCCGAGGCGCCCGAGCAGGGCGTCACGCACGGAACCACCGACGAGGTAGAGCTCGTGGCCGGCGTTCGCGAACAGCCGACCGAGCTCCCCCACGGCCGGGGTGATGCGCAGCAGTTCGGCGACCGCGTTCGACTGGGCTTGGGACAGGCTCGGCACGACGGGCCAGTCTAGTGGCAGCCCCCGGTCGGGCCCGCGCCCGGGCGGAGCCACCCCACCCGGCGGCCGATCCGGAGCGCCTCCGGGACGCTCGTCCCACTGGCAGAGTGTGGGCATGCGGGTGGTGCTGGCGCTGGACAAGTTCAAGGGGACGCTCACGGCGTCCGAGGTCACCGCGCGCGCCCGGCGGGGCGTGCTCAGGGTGCGCCCGGACGCCGACGTCGTTCCGGTCGCCGTGGCCGACGGCGGCGACGGCACGATCGACGCGCTCGTCGCGGCCGGGTTCGAGGCGGTCCCGGTGCCCGTCGTCGGGCCGACGGGTCGGCCCGTCCAGGCTCGCATCGCCCGGCACGGTGACCTGGCCGCTGTCGAGCTCGCCGACTGCTGCGGACTGCTCCGCCTGCCCGACGGCCCGGCCCCGCTGGACGCCGGCACCGGCGGGCTGGGCGAGGCGATCCGGGCGGCCATCCGCCTCGACGGCATCAGGGAGGTCGCGGTGGGGCTCGGCGGATCGGCGTCGACCGACGGAGGCGCTGGCCTGCTCCAGGCCCTCGGCGTATCGCTGCTGGACGCCGGCGGCGTTCCGATCGCCGCGGGAGCCCGCGGCGTCGCGACGGTGGCCTCGATCGACTGGACCGGTCTCGATCCGCGCCTGCGCGGACCCGACGCGGTCACCCTCACCGTCGCCTCCGACGTCGACTCGCCCCTGCTCGGCCCGCGGGGGGCGGCGGCCGTGTTCGGCCCGCAGAAGGGCCTGACGAGCGACGACATTCCCTGGGTCGACGCCGCCCTGACCCGGCTCGCCGACCTCGCCGAGCCCGGCAGTCGTGCCGCACGCACCCTTCCGGGCGCCGGGGCCGCCGGTGGCACCGGATGGGCGCTGCTCACCCTGGGCGCCGCGGTGCGCCCGGGAGTCGACGTCGTGCTGGAGCTCGCCGGGTTCGCCGACCTCGTCGCCACCGCCGATCTGGTGATCACCGGCGAGGGGAGCCTCGACGCTCAGACCCTCACCGGCAAGACCCCGGTCGGAGTGGCGCGCGCGGCGTCCGGGCGCCCGTGCGTCGCGGTGTGCGGGCGCCTGGGCCTGTCGGCTGCGCAGCTGCGGCAGGTGGGATTGAGCGACACGCTGCCACTCACCGCGCTCGCCCGCGACGCCGAGGATGCGATGCGCCGGGCGGGTCCCCTGGTCGAGGATGCCGTCGCGACGCTGGTCGGTCGGTTCCTCAGTGGGGTCGGCGCGTACGCTGGAGGCGACACGTCACACTGACAAGGCCCACCATGGATGATGTTCCACTGCGCATCGGGGACGCCGACCGCGACCGGGCGGTCGAGCGGCTGCGGGTCGCCATGGCCGAAGGCCGGCTGACCTACGCCGAGTTCGACGAGCGGCTCGGCGTCGCGCTCGGCGCGAAGTACGCGAGCGACCTCGAACCGCTGTTCGCCGACCTCCC
>DAIESZ010000010.1 GCA_027346035.1 Propionibacteriaceae bacterium | reverse complement strand
CGAGGTCGAGACCAAGGAGCAGATCGCCCAGACCGCCGGCATCTCCGCCGGTGACGCCTCCATCGGCGAGCTGATCGCCGAGGCCATGGACAAGGTCGGCAAGGAAGGCGTCATCACCGTCGAGGAGTCCAACACCTTCGGGCTCGAGCTCGAGCTCACCGAGGGCATGCGCTTCGACAAGGGCTAAATCTCCCCGTACTTCGTCACCGACCCGGAGCGGATGGAGGCGACCCTCGACGACCCCTACGTGCTGATCGTCAACTCCAAGGTGAGCAACCTCAAGGACCTGCTCCCCGTGCTCGAGAAGGTCATGCAGTCGGGCAAGCCGCTGCTGGTGATCGCCGAGGACGTCGACGGTGAGGCTCTCGCGGGCCTGATCGTCAACAAGCTGCGCGGCACCTTCAAGTCGATCGCGGTGAAGGCGCCCGGCTTCGGCGACCGCCGCAAGGCCATGCTCGCCGACATCGCGATCCTCACCGGTGGCCAGGTCATCAGCGAGGAGGTCGGCCTGTCGCTCGACGGCGTCACCCTCGAACTGCTCGGACGGGCCCGCTCGGTCACCGTCACCAAGGACGAATGCACGATCGTCGACGGTGCCGGTGACGCCGAGCAGATCTCGGGTCGCGTGTCCCAGATCCGTCGTGAGATCGAGAACAGCGACTCCGACTACGACCGCGAGAAGCTGCAGGAGCGCCTGGCCAAGCTGGCTGGGGGCGTTGCGGTGATCAAGGTCGGCGCGGCCACCGAGGTCGAGCTCAAGGAGCGCAAGCACCGCATCGAGGACGCCGTGCGCAACGCGAAGGCGGCCGTCGAGGAGGGCATCGTCCCCGGTGGTGGCGTAGCGCTGCTGCAGGCCTCGCGCACCGCCAAGATCGAGGGGCTCGACGGTGATGAGGAGACGGGCGCGCACATCGTGCTTTCCGCCTGCTCCGCGCCGCTCCGGCAGATCGCGGTCAACGCCGGCCTCGAGGGCGGTGTCGTGGTCGAGAAGGTGGCGGCCCTGCCCGCCGGTCAGGGGCTCGACGCCGCGACCGGTGAGTACGTCGACATGCTCGGCGCGGGCATCATCGACCCGGCCAAGGTCACCCGGTCTGCGCTGCAGAACGCGGCCTCGATCGCGGCGCTGTTCCTCACCACCGAGGCGGTCATCGCCGACAAGCCGGAGCCGGCCAAGGCTCCCGCCGGCGGCGAGGGCGGCATGGGTGGCATGGGCGGCATGGACTTCTGATTCCGTCGCACGGACGAGGGCGGCCCCCGGTGGGGCCGCCCTCGTCCGCGTCCTGGGCGGTGTCACGGCTCAGTCCGGGCTCAGTCGAGCGGCCCTAGACTCGTCCGTGTCGGTTCTCCCGGGCCGGCTGATCCGATGCAGGGGGGCCGCGTTCCGCCATGATGGTGTGGTTCGAACACGTGATGACCGGCATCCCGCCGTGGATCATCCACATCCTGATCAGCGGGGTCGTGCTGCTCGAGTCGATGGGCATCCCCCTGCCGGGTGAGACCGTCATCATGGCGGCCGCGGTGCTGAGCACCGGGCACTTCATCTCGGTGTCCCCTCTGGGGATAGCCATCTCGGCGGCCATCGGCGCGATCGTCGGCGACAGCCTCGGGTACTGGGTGGTGCGCAGGTACGGCAACCGGCTGCTGCGCTGGCTGCACCGCAAATTCCCTCGGCATGTCGGCGCCGAGGAATTGGCGTGGACCGAGCACGTGTTCTCCCGCTACGGGTTCCTCGCCGTGTTCTTCGGACGGTTCATCGCGCTGCTGCGCATGTTCGCCGGTCCGATCTCGGGTCTGCTGCGCATGCCCTACTACCTCTTCCTGGTGGCGAACGCGCTGGGTGGGATCGTCTGGAGCTTCGTCATCACCTACGCCATCTACTACCTGGGCATGGCCGCGGACCGGTGGCTGAGCAGCGCCGCCTGGGTCGCGCTGGTCGTGTTCGTGGTCGTCGCCGTGGTCGTCGCCGTGTTCCTGCGCCGCCGGATCGAGCGCCTGGTGCGCGACTACTGCACCGCCCATCCCGATTCCGTCGACGTGGCGCAGGCCCGGCTCGCCTGAGTCGATCGCCCGGCGGGCCCCCGGGCGGCAATCGGGTGGAAAGTGTCCGAGCCAGGGCCTAGTGTCGCGATACGTGCCACCAGTGATCAGGGCCGAAGGACTGCTCAAGACCTACCGGGATGTCGTCGCCGTCGACGGCATCGACTTCGAGGTACCTGCCGGCGAGTCGTTCGGCCTGCTCGGGCCCAACGGGGCCGGGAAGTCCACCACCATGCGGATGATCGGCGGCACGCTCACCCGCTCCGGCGGTGTCCTCGAGGTGATGGGCCTCGACCCCGAGACCCACGGGCCCGAGGTGCGGGCCCACCTGGGTGTCGTGCCCCAGGAGGGCAATCTCGACGAGGAACTCCGCGTCCGGGACAACATCATCATCTACGGCCGCTACTTCGGCCTGCCCCGCAGCTACCTGCGTCCGAAGGCGCAGGAACTGCTGGAGTTCGCCCAGCTCACCGACAAGGCCGACAGCAAGGTCATGGAACTGTCGGGCGGCATGAAGCGCCGGCTGACGATCGCCCGGGCCCTGGTCAACCAACCGCGCATCCTGCTCCTCGACGAACCCACCACCGGCCTGGACCCCCAGGCGCGCCACATCCTGTGGGACCGCCTGTTCCGGCTCAAGGAGCAGGGGGTGACCCTCATCGTCACCACCCACTTCATGGACGAGGCCGAACAGCTCTGCGACCGGCTCATCGTCGTCGACCACGGGCGGATCATGGCCGAGGGCTCACCGGCGTCGCTCATCCGCGAATACTCCACCCGTGAGGTGCTCGAAATGCGCTTCGGCGCCGACAGAAACGCGGTGGTGGTCGACGCGATCCGTGACATCGGCGAGCGCCACGAACTGCTTCCCGATCGGGTGCTGCTGTACGCCGACAACGGCGAGGCGGCTCTCGACGAGGTCACGCGTCGCGGCCTGCGACCCCACACATCGCTCGTCCGCCGGTCGTCCCTCGAGGACGTGTTCCTGCGGCTCACCGGAAGGAGCCTCATTGAGTGACGCGACAGACCCCACCCGGCTCGCCTATTCCGGCGGCGTCGGGTCGCCGCTCGAACTGGCCGCCCGGGCGCGGAGCTTCGGCTGGCTGCGCTACGCCGAGCACTACGTGCTGACGATGCGGGCGTTCCGCTGGCCGTTGGCGCTCCAGTCGTTCGGCACTCCGCTGCTCTACCTCGTCGCGATGGGGGTCGGGCTCGGGGCGCTCGTCGACCGTGGCGCCGGCACGGTGCAGGGGGTGTCCTACCTCACGTTCGTCGCGCCCGCGCTGATGGTGTCGACGGTGATGATGGGCGCGGCCACCGAGACCACCTATCCCGTGATGAGCGGCTTCAAGTGGCAGCGGCTCTACTACGGCGCATCCGCCACCCCGGTGTCGCCGGGGCAGATCGCCGTCGGTCACCTGCTCGGCGCGTGCGTCCGGTTCGTGATCCAGGCCGTCGTCTTCTGGGCCCTCATCATGGCGTTCGGCGCCAGCCACTCGCCCTGGTCGGTCCTCACGATCCCCATCGCCGTGCTCGGTGCGCTCGCCTTCGGCGCACCCCTGCAGGCCTATGCGGGCACGCTCCGTGACGAGGGCACCGCCTTCAACTTCGTCAACAGGTTCATCGTGATGCCGATGACGCTCTTCGCGGGCACCTTCTTCCCCCTGACGTCGATGCCGGTCTACCTGCGCTGGATCGGGTGGGTCTCGCCGATGTGGCACGCCACGCAGCTGGCGCGCCGGGCGAGCTTCGGCATGCCCGAGCCGTGGTGGCTGACGGTCGTGCATGTGCTGTTCCTCGTGGTTCTGGCCGTCGCCGGCGTGACGCTCGCCCGACGCGTCTACACCCGCAGGCTGGGGGAGTGATGGTCGTCGACGCGCACGAGGTCGCCTCGCGACGGACGCATCCCCGCCAGTTCGGCGGGTTGTACGCCGGCAACATGCGGGCGGTCCTCGAGCGGGGATTCATCGTCCTCGCCAAGCAGAACTGGGCGATCGTGGCGTCCGGATTCTTCGAGCCGGTGTTCTACCTGCTCGCGATGGGGCTCGGGCTCGGCGGGCTGGTCGGCACGGTCACCGGCCCGGGGGGCCGGCCGATCAGCTACGCGGCCTACATCGCGCCCGCCCTGCTGGCCACCTCGGCGATGAACGGCGCGGTGTACGACTCGACGATGAACGTGTTCTTCAAGTTGCGGTACGCCAAGCTGTACCAGGCGATGCTGCAGACCTCCCTCGGCGCCCTCGACGTCGCGGCCGGTGAGATCGCGATGGCCCTCGTGCGCGGCCTGCTCTACGCGTGCGCCTTCATGGTCGTCATGGTGGTCATGGGCCTGGTCAGCTCGTGGTGGGCCGTGCTGATGGTGCCCGCCGCGCTGCTGGTCGCCTTCGGCTTCGCAGGCATCGGCATGGCCGCCACGAGCTACATGAAGACCTTCCAACACCTCGACATGGTGAGCTTCCTGCTCCTCCCGATGTTCCTGTTCTCCTCGACGCTCTACCCCATCGCCGTGTTCCCGGTGGGGGTGCGGTGGCTGATCATGGCGATGCCCCTCTGGCACGGGGTCGAGATGATGCGCCAGCTCTCGGTGGGCGCGCTGTCATGGGCCACGGCAGGTCATCTGCTGTACTTCGTCGCGATGAGCGTCGTCGGTGTCACCGTCGCCGCGAGGCGGTTGAGGGCCCTGTTCCTGCGCTGACCGCCTCGCTCCGCGGGGCGCCTGTGGGGTGGCTCCCACACCCGCAGGGCATCGGGCGCGACAATGTGCGCATGGCGGGGCTGCTGG
Organism: Propionibacteriaceae bacterium; assembly: GCA_027346035.1. Classification (GTDB taxonomy): domain Bacteria; phylum Actinomycetota; class Actinomycetes; order Propionibacteriales; family Propionibacteriaceae; genus JAJYQH01. The sequence continues at coordinate 1,626 of DAIESZ010000010.1, read as the reverse complement.
AAGTACTGGTGCTGCACGACAACGATGCGCGCCGGGCCGAGGAGGGTGGCGCCGACCGCGTCGAGCTGGTGGGCAGCTTCGACGACGGCGGCATGTCACCCGAGCCGCGCATGGTCGCGCGGGTGCGGGCCGTGACCACCATCCAACTGCGCCCGATGGTCCGGCTTCGCGAGGGCTTCAGCACCGACGGCGGGGAGTTCACCCGGCTCCGCGGCCTCATCGCGAGCTACCGGGACGCCGGTGCCGACGGCATGGTGTTCGGGTTCCTCAACGGCATCGGCGAGGTCGACCGCGAGGTGTGCGCCGCACTCACCGAGGGTGGCACGTGGCCCTGGACCTTCCACCGGGCGGTCGATTCGGTGCTCGACGCCGACAAGGCATGGCGCGCGCTGCTCCGGCTGCCGCGGCTCGACCAGGTGCTGACGGCCGGGTCTCCGAGGGGCGTGGACGCCGGCCTCGACGAACTCCTGCGACTCGCCCGCTCGGACGCCGGGATCGCCGGCCTCATGATGGTGGGCGGCGGGTTGCTGCCGGAGCACGTTCCCTGGTTGGCCCGAGCCGGCGTCCGGGCCTTCCACATCGGGCGCCCCGCCCGGCCGCTCGGCTCGTTCAAGGCCTACGTGGACGCTCCGCTCGTCCACACCTGGCGGAGTCTCATCGACGACGCCGTCCGGCACGTCACGCTGCCGCGCGCGGCGGGCTGACCGCGGCCCCGGCCGCTCACCCCGGGGCCCGCCCCTGGGCCCGGTCGTGGCGGCCGGCCCCGCCGGTGACGTCCGGAAACCGGTTGAAAGGGTTCAACCTCAACCTGAGGTCCGCCCAATATCACGGCTCAATCGCCCGCACACGGTGCCCTCGGGGAATATCGGCCGGATCCGCGTGTTTCGATGCCCCCGAAACCAGGTGAGGGACACCCGGTGAGGAGGGGCTTGTGATGTTCAAACGTGGCTGGATGGTTGTGTGGGCGCGTGTGCTGGCGCTCGTGCTGGTTGCCGGTGGACTCGCCGCACTCAATCCGTCGATGGCGGTGGCCTCGACGGGCGCGGCCGGCACCTTCGTCCCGCTTCCCCCGTCGCGGGTGTTGGACACGCGGACCGGGAACGGGGCGTCGGGTCCGGTGAACGGGTACACGACCCTGTCGGTGCAGGTGGCGGGTCGTGGCGGGGTGCCCTCCAGTGGCGTGTCGGCGGTCGTGTTGAACGTGACCGAGACCGCTGCGACCGCGGGCGGGTATCTGACGGTGTTCCCCGATGGGACCAGTGAGCCGTCGGCGTCGAACCTCAACTATCCGGCGGGGGACACGCGGGCGAACCTGGTGGTGGTGAAGGTGGGTGCCGACGGGATGGTCGCGTTCAGCAGCCACAACTCCGGGTCGGTGCAGTTGATCGCCGACGTCTCGGGCTACTACCTGGCAGGGACGCCGTCGGCTCCGGGTGCTCTGGTGTCGTTCTCTCCGTCGCGGGTGTTGGACACGCGCACCGGGAACGGGGCGTCGGGTCCGGTGAACGGGTACACGACCCTGTCGGTGCAGGTGGCCGGTCGTGGCGGGGTGCCCTCCAGTGGCGTGTCGGCGGTCGTGTTGAACGTGACCGAGACCGCTGCGACCGCGGGCGGGTATCTGACGGT
>DAIESZ010000371.1 GCA_027346035.1 Propionibacteriaceae bacterium | reverse complement strand
GAGAACTTCGACGTCTTCGGATTCGAGCTCGACCCCGAGGACCTCGAGGCCTTCATCGGGCTCGACCGAGGGATGCGCACCGGGCCGAACCCCGACACGTTCTGGTCCGACCCTCGCTGAGACGCGGCTAGGCTCAGCCCGTGGCCTGGTTCTCTCGAAGGAGCAAGGACGAGCCCGGGGCAGACCCCGGCAGGTCGGCCGCTGGGCCTCCGGCGGGCGGGCCTCCGGCGGGCGGGCACCTCCTCGAGCTCTCGGACGACACCGTGACCCGCCCGGTCGCCAAGCCGCTGACCGAGGCCGAGACAACGAGAATCGCCGCGTCGCTCGACGAGCTCGACCGGCGCGGGGTGGACGTCGACGACCTCACGTCGATCGGCGCGGCCTACGACGCCGCCTGTACCTCACGGGTGGGCACCGATCCGGACAACGACGCCAAGCACGTCTGCGAGGTCTTCGCCATCGCCATCGGCGAGCACCTCCAGCGTCACAGCACCCTGAGCTGGGCGGTCGTCAGCGACATGTTCGGCACCGATCTCGGCCTCGCCGGGTCCCGCTCCGAGACCGTCGTCGTGCCGCACAACCTCGTCAGCGCCCGCTGGATGCGACGGGAGCGCGGTTGGATCCCGGGCGTCGTCGGCCATCTGTTGCGGCTCAACGCCCGCCGGTGACGGGCCGCTCGGGGCCAGTTGCGAGCAGGTGAGCTCGAGTCAGGTCAAGGTCAGGCCAGTCCAGGTCAAGGTCAGGTCAGGTGCAGCAGGAAGCCCTGGGCGGGGCCGAGGACCGGCATCGCCAGGCCGACTTCCGTCAGCAGCGCCCCCGGCACGCAGAGGCCCTCGCCGGCTGCGGCCGCCCACCACGGCGGCGGGGCGTGTTGGACCGTCGCCGGAGTGCCGGCCTCGAAACGCAGCCGCACGGTGTAGTCGCGGTCCGCTCGCAGACCGGGTAGTCGGACGAGCCCCGGGCTGGCTCGGCGCGACGTGTGCAGTCGCACGACGGCGTAGGCCGCCGCGGCGCCGTCGTGCGCCACGCTCCCCGTGATGTAGAGCGAACCGTCGTCGGCGGTGTCGCGCACCAGGGCCCCGTGGTGCAGCAGCGGACGCAGCTCCTTGTAAAGGTGCGCCCATCGGGTCAACCGCTCGAGCTCCTCCGGGGTGCAGGTGGTGAGGTCCCACTCGAGCCCGGCATGGCCCTGCAGGGCGATGAGCATGCGGAAGGACAGGTCGTGCGTGCGGTGGGTCGTGTGGGCGACCGGTCCTCCGATGTGGGTGCCCATCAGCTCCGGCGGGACGAGCAGCGACGTCCACCGCTGGATCTCGGCCCGCTCGAGGGCGTCGTTGCAGTCGCTCGTCCAGATCCGGTCGGTCCTGGCCAGCACACCGAGGTCGACCCGGCCGCCGCCGCTCGCGCACGACTCGATCTCGAGGCTGGGGTGCGCGGCACGGAGCCGGTCGAGCAACGCATAGAAGGCGGCCGTATGCGCGTGCGTGGCCGGGAGGTCAAGCGCATCACCGGCGCTGCGGACGGCCCCGAGCAGGTCGCGGTTGTGGTCCCACTTGATGAAGTCGAGGGCGTACTCGTCGACGAGTGCGCTGATGGCCCGCTCCACGTACGCCGCCGCCTCGAGGTTTGGCCAGGTCGAGCACCTGCTGGTGGCGCCACTCGCGCGGGTGGCCGGCGCGGGGCCCGAGGACCCAGTCGGGGTGCGCTCGGACGAGGTCGGAGTCCGCGTTGACCATCTCGGGCTCGAACCACAGGCCGAACTCCATCCCGTGCGCCTTGACGTGCTGGACGAGCGGGGCCAGCCCCTGCGGCCACACATCGGCGGACACGACCCAGTCGCCGAGCCCGGCCCGGTCGTGTCGGCGGCCGCCGAACCACCCGTCGTCGAGGACGAACCGCTCCACGCCCACGCGGGCGGCGACGTCCGCGAGCGCCGTCAGCCGCTCCAGGTCATGGTCGAAGTAGACCGCCTCCCACGTGTTGAGCACGAGAGGCCGGCGGGCAGGTCGGCGATGCTGCGCTCGCTGGCTCTCGTGCAGCCGGGCCGAGATGCCGTCGAGGCCCGCGGTCGAATGGACGAAGACGATGTCCGGCGCCGTGTAGGACTGGCCCGGCGCGATCCGAACCTCGCCCGGCTCGAGCAGCTCGCCTCCGCCGATCACCGCGGAGTGGGGCCCGGCTCCTTCGGGCAGCCGCTCCACGAGATGCTCGTGGTTGCCGCTCCAGGCCACGTGGACGGCCCACACCTCTCCGGACCTGAAGTCGAACCCGGGCACCCCGGCCGAGAGCAGCAACGTGGCGTCGTGCCCCGTGCGGCCGCGTCGCGACGCACGCAGGTGGGTGCCCTCGTCGAGCGCACTGCGCTGAGGGGAGCGCTCGCGACACCATCGACCCGTGAGGTCGAGCACCTCGCCGGCGCGGGGCGGGAGGGGCAGGACGACGCGCACCGCCGCAACGTCGAGCGGCTCGGGGCCCGCGCCGGTGTGCCTGACGGTGCACCGGACGCGAAGGACGCCGTGCGCGTCGAGGTGGTAGTCGATGTCGAGCCGGGCGTGCTCGCTCTGCGCGGCCACGTGCAGCACATCCGCCCGGCCGTCGGGGTGGGTGGTCTCCGCCTCCCAGCGCGGCGCGGTGAACGCGCCGGCGCGGTGGGCGGCATACGCCGGCGTGCCCAGCCAACCGTCGGCCGCGGTCGGGAGCACGGTGAGGGGCCATGGCTGGTCCAGTGCGCTGTGTGGCGCGGGGCCCGTCGTGACGAGTGGGAGCCGGGCGACGGCGGCCTCCGGCAGGTCGGCGCCCCAGTGCAGGACCCGCGGCAGCCCGGGACCGGAGGTCTCGAGCACGAGCAGGGTGCCGGCCGCTCGGAGCAGGTGCAGGGTCGGTGTGGTGAGGGCGTCGGACAGGGACATCGTGGGTGCTTTCGAACGGGTCAAAAACCAACACAGGTGAACGTCAGTAGCGGCGTTGCGTCAGATCTTGACACGGAAGGTGCCGTGGCGCCACAGTTTCTCATGTTCGATATAGCGCGCTTGTGATCGATCTTGTGAACGATGAGCGCATCCGAAGTTCAGGGAGGGGCCCCGTGCATCCAGCCGAAGCGCCCGGTCCGCGCGGCCCGGAGGACCAGCCGTTGCTCGCCGACCAGCGGCGCGCTCAGATCCTCGCGCACGTGGAGGAGTGGGGTGGAGTCCGCGTCGCGGAGCTCGTCGACCAGCTCGGCGTGTCCGACATGACGATCCGCCGGGACATCGCCCAGCTCGCGGGCGACGGCCTCGTGGCACGGGTCCACGGAGGCGCCGTCGCGGTGAGCCCACGGCGATCCGAGGAGCCCGGCTTCGTCGCGAAGTCCGCCCTCATGGGAGAGGACAAGGGCGCCATCGCCCGTGCCGCGGCCGCGCTCGTGGCACCCGGTGCGTCCATCGGCATCTCCGCCGGCACGACGACCTACGAGCTCGCCCGCGCGATTCGCGGCATACCGGACCTGACCGTCGTGACCAACTCGGTGCGGGTCGCCCAGCTCCTGCACGAGGCCCGCACGCCCGGCCAGTCCGTCGTGCTGACCGGTGGCACACGGACGCCGTCGGATGCCCTCGTCGGCCCGATCGCCAACGCCGCCCTGCGGCTGCTCCACGTGGACCGACTCTTCCTCGGCATCCACGGAATGCACGAGAGCGCCGGCCTCACCTCGCCGAACCTGCTCGAAGCGGAGACGGACCGCGCGATGATCGAGTCCGCCGGCCGCGTCTGCGTGCTCGCCGACCACACGAAGTGGGGTGTCGTGGCCCTCGGCACCATCGCGCCGCTCTCCCGGGCGGACGAGCTGATCACCGATGGCCTGCTGCCGGATGCGGCTCGTGCGACGCTTCGTCAGCGGGTCGGCGAGCTCGTCGTGGCCGGTGGTGAGGACATCGCCGGTCGACCCGCCGCTCTCCCGGGCGAGGTGCGGGCATGAGCCCCATCGTGCGGACCAGCCGCCGACTGGCCGACGGCCGGGAGATCATCTACTTCGACGACTCGCACAGCGGTCGTCGAGATGCCGTGGATGGTCGCCCGCTCGGTGAGCGCGCCCAGGCGGGCGAGCTGCGCTACGACGCCCTGGTCGACGACTGGGTTGCCATCGCGGGCCATCGCCAGGAGCGCACGTTCCTCCCACCCCGCGACGAGTGCCCCCTGTGCCCGAGCGGACGAGGCACCGCCCCGTCGGAGGTCCCGGAATCGGCCTATGACGTCGTCGTCTTCGAGAACCGCTTCCCCTCCTTCTCGGACCTCGGCGGCATCGCGGCGACCGGGCAGGGCCCGCTCCTCGGTGGCCGTGCACACGGACGGTGCGAGGTGGTGTGCTTCACGAGCGACCACGACGCCAGCTTCGCCTCCCTGGGCCAGGACCGGGTCCGCACGGTCATCGAGGCGTGGGTCGACCGGACGGAGCAGCTCTCGCGACTGCCCGGTGTGGAGCTCGTCCTGCTCTTCGAGAACCGCGGGCCCGAGATCGGGGTGACGCTCCACCACCCGCACGGCCAGATCTACGCCTACCCCTACCTTCCCGCCCGGCACGTCACGCTCCTGACTGCGGCCCGGCGCCACCACGAGCGCACGGGGCGCCTCCTCGGCACAGAACTGCTCGCGGCCGAGCGCGCGGACGGGGCCCGCATGGTCCTCGAGGGTGAGCACTGGAGCGCCTATGTGCCGTATGCCGCCCGCTGGCCCGTCGAGGTCCACCTCGTCCCGCACCGCGACGTTCCCGATCTGCCCACCCTGACGGGCGAAGAGCGCGACGAGCTCGCGGAGGTGCACCAGAAGCTGTTCCGCGGCCTCGACCGTTATTACGTCGGTCCGCGGGGTGAGCAGGTCCGCCTGCCCTACATCTCGGCCTGGCAGCAGGCGCCCGTCCGCCAAGGGCGTGATGTCTCCCGGCTGCACCTGCAGGTCATGTCGGTGCTTCGGGCACCGGGACGTCTGAAGTACCTCGCCGGCTCGGAGTCGGCGGCCGGCGCCTGGATCAACGACGTGCCGCCCGAGCGTGCCGCGGCCCGACTGCGTGAGGTGGTCGGATGACCGGGCCGACGTTCCTGCGCGCCCCCGAGGACCAGGCCGTCACGCAGTCCCTCGAGGAGGCGTTCGCGCGCCGCTACGGTCAAGGACCGGAGGGGGTCTGGTCGGCTCCGGGGCGCGTCAACGTCATCGGGGAGCACACCGACTACAACGCCGGGCTGTGCCTGCCGATGGCGCTGCAGCACCGGACCTACGTCGCCGCCCGGCGACGGCCGGACGGAGTGGTCCGTGTGGCGTCCCAGCAGACAGAGGCGTCGTGGGAAGGCCAGGTCGATGACGTGGGGCCGGGCCGCGTTCCCGGCTGGCCGGCATACGTCCTCGGGGTGCTGTGGGCGCTGCGGCGGCGCGATCTGCCCGTGTCGGGCTTCGACCTGCTTGTCGACGGGTACGTGCCGGTGGGGAGCGGGCTGTCCTCTTCGGCTGCCCTGAGCTGCTCGACGGCCGTCGCGCTGGCCGACCTCGTGCCCGGCGGCGATCGGCTGACGCGGCAGCAGCTCGCTGCTGACTGTGTCCTTGCCGAGAACGTCATCGCGGGCGCGCGCACTGGCGGCCTGGACCAGGCCATCGCGCTTCGTGCGGTCGCCGGACACGTCCTGCTTCTCGACTTTCGCGACTTCGCCGCCGAGCCGGTGCCGTGGACGGTGACCGTCCGAGGGTGGACCCTCCTCGTTGTCGATACCCGTGCGGCGCACAGCCTGGTCGATGGGCAGTACGCCGCGCGCCGTGAGAGCTGCGAGCGCGCCGCCTCCCAGCTCGGCCTCGGGGCGTTGGGGGAGATCGACGTCGATGCGCTCGACGGGGCGCTGTTCCGGCTGCGCGAGGACGACGTCCTGGTCCGGCGAACGCGGCACGTCGTCACCGAGATCGACCGGGTCCGTGGCGCGGCCGAGGCGCTGCGCCGCGCGGATGTCCAGGCGCTGGGCGAGCTCATGACGAGGTCGCACCGGTCGCTCGCCGACGACTTCGAGGTGTCCAGTCCCGAGCTCGACCTGGTGGTGGAGGCGGCGCTCAAGTCCGGCGCCGCTGGGGCCCGGATGACCGGGGGTGGGTTCGGTGGCTCCGCCATCGCGCTCGTCCGCGTGGACGAGATGCAGTCGGTGGCTCAGGCGGTCGCCTCGGCATTCGCCGCTCGCGGCTGGGCTGCGCCGTATGTGCTGGAAGCGACACCCTCCGGCCCCGCGGCGCGCGTCTCCTGACCCCCTTTACCGTCGAAAGGCCAGCTCCGGCCGCCTCGTTAGCGTCGAAAGGATGCTCCTATGACTTGTCAAGCAGCGGTTTGGCGGCTTGTGGTGGTGGGCGGGATGAGCGCTTTGTAGATCTCGCGGGCGACGTAGCGTTTGAGGGTTCGGGTCAGGTCGGTCTTGTTGCTGGCCTTGGGGTTGAGCCGGTCGGCGAGGTAGGCCTTGGTGCGCGGGTCGTGGGCTTTGCGGGTGAGCACGATGGCGTGGATGGCGCGGTTGGCTTGGCGGTCTCCGCCGCGGTTGAGCCGGTGTCGGTCGGTCTTGCCGGAGGAGACCGGGATGGGTGCGGTGCCGGTGAGCATGGCGAACTTGGCTTCGGTGGTGATCCGCTCGGGGTTGGCTCCGGCGGTGGTCAGCAGCAGCGCGGCGGTGAAGGGGCCGACGCCGTGGATCGGCAGCAGGCGCGGGTTGGCGCGCTGGACCAGGTCGGCCAGGATCTGGTCGATCGTGGTGATCTCGGCGCGGGAGTCGCGCACTCGCCGGGCCAGGGCCCGCAGCACGTGCTTGGCGCCCTGGTCCGGTTCGTGCAGGCGGGTCGGGTCGGGGCGCAGGCCGGTCAGGGTGGTCAGCAGCGCGGCGCGGGGCAGGTCGCGCAGGCTGTCGCGCAGGGTGGCCGGGGCGGTGCCGATGACGGCGTGGATCCGGTTGAGCGCCTTGGCGGCGTCCTGCTCGGCGGAGCGGCGGGCGATCAGCTGCAGGCGGATCGCCTCGACCGTGCCGGTGCGGTCCTTGGGGATGGCTGCGGCGCGCCCGGAGCGGGCCGCGTCGGCCGCGGCCAGCGCGTCGATCGGGTCGGACTTGCCCTTGGCCCGGCGGGTGGCGCGGTCCGGCCGGTTGACCTCGTAGAGGACCACCTCGAGGGCCTGCAGGTAGGAGCACAGCGCGGACCCGTACGAGCCGGTGCCCTCGATCCCGACCCCGAGCACCGGGCCGAACCCGAGCAGCCACGCGGCCAGCGCCGCGTAGCCGGCGGCGGTCGTGTCGAACTGCTCGACGGCCAGCTGCGCGCCGGCCGCGGTGATCACCGCGACGGTGTGGGTGTCCGCGTGGGTGTCGATCCCGGCGTACACGCCTGCGCCGGTGGACCGCACGTCGGTGGCCTCACCCGCTGTGAGGACCTGTGTCATGCTGGCCATGCCGTTCTCCTTGCGTTGCACCAATCAGGACGGTGCGCACGGGATTCGGGCTCGGCCTCGGGCGACGGACAGGACAGTGAAGAGCGTTCCTGCCGTGAACAGGGACGCAGGCTCCTATGAAGTCACGAAACCCGAGGACCCGGAGGGCCCGGTCAAGTGCGCGTGTCACCGCAGGACGGCAGCCGACAGATCCTTTCCAAGAACACCCGGAGGGTCCGCCAATTCCTGAGTCAGACCACCGGCCTGCGGTGACACCCCATTCTCACTGCCAACTCCGGCCGCCCCTTAACCGTCGAAAGGCCAACTCCGGCCGCCTCTCAAGAGACTGTCGAAATGTCGGCCTCTCGACGGTGGGGACCCGGCCGGAACTGGCCCTTCGACGGTGGGGACCCGGCCGGAACTGGCCCTTCGACGGTGGGGACCCGGCCGGAAGTGGCCCTTCGACGGTGGGGACCCGGCCGGAACTGGCCTCTCGACGGTGGGGAGGTGGGGTGGCGGCACCGTAGGCTGACGCCATGCCTCCTGTCGCCAAACTCGTGCTCATCCTCGCGGTCGTCGCTGTCGGAGTTGTCCT
>DAIESZ010000347.1 GCA_027346035.1 Propionibacteriaceae bacterium | reverse complement strand
AACCAGGCTCTGGACCCGCCTGGGAGTGCTCAACATCCGGGTTTCCCATCGACGCGAAACGGGGGCCCGAGCGGGCGGAGGGGACTTCCCCGACCTGACGGATGGCGAATGGATCGGTCAGTCGACGCCCGCGCAGGTCGCCGTATCGCTGCGGGCCCCTATCCTGTCGGCATGGCGTTGTCCCAGCTGAGCCGCGCCCAGTATCGAGCGGCCCGCAAGCTCACCACGCGCAAGGGTCGTGACGAGGCGGGGGAGTTCCTCGTCGAGGGCGCCCAGGCGGTGCGCGAGGCGTTGCGGCGTCCCGACATCGTGCGGGCCGTGCTGGTCGACGACCCCGGCCGCCATGCCGACCTGCTCGCCATGGCGGACCCGGGGCGATGCTGGCAGGTTCACGCCAGCGACCTCGCCGGGCTCAGCGATGCGGTCACGCCTCAGGGGGTCGTCGCGGTGTGCCTCCGCGAGACGACCGGCCTCGACGACGTGCCCGACCCGAGGCTGGTCGTGATCTGCGCCCAGATCCGCGATCCCGGCAACGCCGGCACGGTCATCCGCTGCGCCGACGCCTTCGGTGCCGACGCCGTCGTGTTCACCAAGGGTTCCGTCGACATCCACAACGGCAAGACCGTCCGTGCGAGCGTCGGCAGCCTGTTCCATCTGCCCGTGGTCGTGGGCGTCGAACTCGCCGACGCCGTCGCCTGGGCTCGGTCCCGGGGGTGCGCGGTGCTTGCGGCGGCCGGTGGAGGCGACCGATTGGATGACCTCGCCGCCTCGGGCGGCCTGCGGGGGGCGGTCGCCTGGGTGATGGGCAACGAGGCCTGGGGCCTTCCCGAAGCCGATCGTGCCCTTGCCGACCGCGTCGTCGGCATCCCGATGTGGGGTCGTGCCGAGTCGCTCAACCTGTCGACCGCGGCCGCGATCTGCCTCTACACCACCGCCGCCGAGCAGAACGCCGGCCGTCGAGACGTCTGAGGGTGTGCCCGTCGTCGGCCGCCACCCACGTGTGCCCTGATAGCCTCGTCGCCATGCTGACGGGTCGCCGATTTCCCCGCCCCCGGCCGGGCACCGGCCGTGGGGTGTGAGCGCGATCGATCCGATTCCCGCGCCGAGCCCGCGGTCCCGACCGGGGGAGCCCGGCTGTCGACCTCCGCGGCGTCCTGTCCGGGCCCCTGCCCGGGGTCGCAGCCGTCCCGGTGCCGTCCCTAAACTGGCCTGCGGCGCGGTGGCCGGAACCCGCCCACGCACGCTGCGGCCGATCCCGGAACTCTGAGGAGGACCCCATGAGTGGGCCGAACACGAACTACGACCCCGTGCAGGTGTCGCCCTTGGACGCCGACCAGGTGCAGGCGATGGTCGACGAGGCGCTCGCGGCGATCGCGGCCGCACGGACCACCGCCGAACTCAAGGCGGTGCGCATCGCCCACAGCGGCGATCGTTCGCCGCTGGCGCTCGCCAACCGGGAGATCGGCGCGCTCCCACCGCAGGCGCGCAAGGACGCCGGCCAGCGTGTCGGTCGGGCCCGCGGGCTGCTGGGCAGGGCGATCGCCGAGCGTCAGGAGGCGCTCGCCGCCGCCGAACTCGACGCCGCGCTGATCGCCGAGACCGTCGACGTCACCCTGCCGGTAGCGCTGGCCCCCCAGGGAGCGGTGCATCCGATCACGGCGATGATGGACATGATGTGCGACGTGTTCCTCGACCTCGGCTGGGAGATCGCCGAGGGGCCCGAACTCGAGGCCGAATGGCTCAACTTCGACGCGCTGAACTTCACCCCCGACCACCCGGCCCGGTGGCTGTCGGACACCCTGTTCGTCGAACCGGCGCAGAGCCACACGCTGATGCGCACGCACACCTCGCCGGTGCAGGCCCGCGCGCTGTTGGCGCGTGACCTGCCGGTCTACGTGGTCTGCCCCGGCAAGGTCTACCGGGCCGACGAGTACGACGCCACCCACCTGCCGGTGTTCCACCAGCTCGAGGGGCTGGTCGTCGACAAGGGCATTTCGATGGCTCACCTCAAGGGCAGCCTCGACCACCTCGCCCGGTCGCTGTTCGGCGACGGGGTCGAGACCCGGCTGCGTCCGCACTTCTTCCCGTTCACCGAGCCGAGCGCCGAGATCGACCTCAAGTGCTTCGT
>DAIESZ010000341.1 GCA_027346035.1 Propionibacteriaceae bacterium | reverse complement strand
CGAGGTGCGGGGACGGGTGCACACCTCCGAGACGATCATGCGGCTCGACGACCTGCCCCGCAGCCTCGTGATCATCGGCGGGGGTTTCGTCGCCGCCGAGTTCGCCCACGTGTTCGCGGCGATGGGCACCAGGGTGAGCGTGCTCAATCGATCCGAGCTGCTGCTGCGCCACGAGGACCACGACATCGCCCGGGCGTTCACCGACGAGATGGCCGACTACCTCACCGTGCGGCTCGAGCAGCACGTGGTCGGGCTCGAGGCCGATGACCAGGGGCTCGTCGTCCTGTGCCGAGACGACCTGGGTGTCGACTACGACTACCCCGCCGACGTGGTGCTGCTCGCGGCCGGACGGATCCCCAACGGCGACACCCTCAACCTCGACGCCGCCGGCGTCGCGATGGACGCCGAGGGCTACGTCATCGTCGATGAGCACCAGCGCACGTCGGCGCCGCACATCTGGGCCCTCGGCGACGTGAGCTCCCCGGTGATGCTCAAGCATGTCGCCAACGCCGAGATGCGCGCCGTGCAGCACAACCTGTTGCACCCGGACGACCTGGTCGCCGCCCGCCACGACGTGATTCCGCGCGCCGTGTTCTCCCATCCGCAGATCGCCTCGGTGGGGCTCACCGAGCAGCAACTCGTCGCCGCAGGAAGCCGCTACGTCAAGGCGTTCCAGCGGTACGCCGACGTCGCCCACGGCTGGGCCCTCGAGGACGAGCTGCACTTCGTCAAGCTGCTCGGCGATCCGGTCTCCGGGATGCTGGTGGGCGCCCACATCATCGGTCCGATGGCCGCCACCCTGATCCAGCCGCTGATCCAGGCGATGAGCTTCGGGGTATCCTTCCGTGGCCTTGCCCGCGGGCAGTACTGGATCCACCCGGCGATGTCGGAGGTCGTCGAGAACGCGCTGCTGAAACTCGAGGCCGCCGCCGACGAGGGTGTGCACGGATGAGTCGGCGGGAGAGTGGCACGGCGTCGTCGAACATGCCCCGCCGGCGCACGGTCGCGGTCGGGGCCCTGGCCATGGCGGTGTCCGCCTGCACCCCGTCGACGTCGAAGAGCGGGCCCTCGATGACCGGAACGCCATCCCGGAGCGCCAGCACGTCGGCGTCCCCGTCGCCCTCGAATTCGCCGAGCGTGTCGGCGTCCGCCTCCAGCAGGCCCACCGGTCCGTCGAGCCCGGCCACCTCGGCCACGTCCGCCACCTCGGCCGCCTCGAGCCGGTCGAGCGGACCCGCAACCTGCATGGATCTCGCGGCCGGCCTCACCCTGCAGGAGCAGGTGGGCCAGCTGTACATGATGGCGGTGACCGGCTCGCAGATCGGTCCGCAGGAGGCCCAGCACCTCCGCGACCTCGGCATCGGGTCGGTCGTGCTGCTCAAGACCCCGGCCATCGGACTCGATGCGGTGCGCCAGGTGACCAACAGCATCGTCTCGGCGGGTTCTGACAAGATCCCGGTGCTCGTGTCCGCCGACCAGGAGGGGGGGTTGGTGCAGCGGCTCGCCGGGCCCGGGTTCTCCACGATCCCGGCCGCCACCGTGCAGGCGACCTGGTCGACGAGTGGGCTCACCATGTCGTGGATGGCCTACGCCTCGCAGATGCGCGCCGCCGGCGTCCTCATGAACCTGGCCCCGGTCACCGACCTGGTGACCCCCGGGGATGTGGCGACGAACGCCCCGATCGGGCAGTTGCACCGCAACTACGGCACCTCGACCACAAGTGTGGCCAGGTCGGTGAGTGCGGTGATCGCCGGTCTGCGCCGCGAGCGGGTCGCAAGCACCGCGAAGCACTTCCCCGGACTCGGCGCGGTGACCACCAACACCGACTTCGGCGTGGCCACCGACACCACGACCACCAGCGACTCCCCGTCGCTCGCCGGGTTCGGGGCGGCGTCCCACGCGGGCGTCAGTTCGGTGATGGTGTCCTCGGCGATCTATCAGAGGATCGATCCCGGAGTGGCCGCGGTGTTCTCCTCGAAGATCGTCACCGGCCTGCTGCGCAACCGGATCGGCTTCGGCGGGGTGATCATCTCCGACGACCTCGGCAACGCGAAGTCGGTGGCCGCGGTGCCCGCCGCCGAGCGCGGCACCAGGTTCCTGCTGGCCGGCGGCGACATCGCGATGGACGCCGACCTGTACACGATTCAAGCCATGGTCGACAACACCCTCAACCGTGCGGAGTCCGACCGCACGTTCGCGGCATCCCTGACGGCCCGGGTGGCCCGGGTGCTCGCCCTCAAGGCGTCCGTCGGTCTCGTCGACTGCACCGGCTGAACGCTCCGGCGGCCCGGCGGTCCGGGTGTGGTGGGTGCTGGGTGGTGCCCTTGGTGCCGTGGTGGCGGGTGTCCGGCGGGGCGCTGTCTGTCTTGCCGGGCGCTGTCTGTCTTGCCGGGCGCGGGCGGGCTCGGTCCAGGCGGCTGGCGATTTCGACGGTTCTGCTGGCGATCGCTGCCGAACTGCTGGCGACTTCTGCTGATTCGGTGTCGTTTTCGCCAGCCGGAGCAGAGATCGCCAGCCGGAGCAGAGATCGCCAGCCGCTCGGACGCCGCCTGTCGCGATCGCCAGCCGTTCGGAAAATCGGTGTCGCCCCCGGGGGCCGGGGGACTAACCTGTGCGAGGTCGACCCTGCGAGGAGTGCGTGACATGACCGATCGGTGACACCGGCGCGATCCCCGGTGATCGTGCCCGACGCTGGCCCAGCCCTGCGACCCGAGGATCACCATGCCCCGAACCCTGTCACAGACCGCCCCCGCAGTCACCGTCGACGACCTCACGTTCTCGTGGCCCGATGGCACGCCGGTGCTCGAGCATCTCTCGTGCACGTTCCCCGCCGCCCGCACCGGTCTCATCGGGGCCAACGGGTCGGGCAAGTCGACCCTGCTGCGGCTCATCGCCGGCGAGCTGCGTCCGGACGCCGGCACGATCCACACATCGGGTGTCGTCGGCATGGTGCAGCAACGGTTGGCCGAGCAGCCGGGTGCCACCGTCTCGGACCTGCTCGGCATCACCCCTGCCCGCACCGCCCTGCACGCGATCGAGGGTGGCTCGACCGCGGGACACCACTTCGACACTCTCGGCGACGACTGGGACATCGAGGCCAGGGCACTCGGCGTCCTGCACGGCCTCGGCCTGGACGCCGACGGCGTCCTGCTCGACCGTCCGGCCACCACGCTGTCGGGTGGGCAGGCCACCCAGGTGGCACTGGCGGGCGCGCGGCTCGCGGGGTGGGACATCACCCTGCTCGACGAGCCCACCAACAACCTCGACGCGCGGTCGCGGGCCCGCGTCCACGACGCCGTCTCCGCGTGGTCCGGCGTGCTGATCGTCGTCTCCCACGACCGTGAACTGCTGGAGCGGGTCGACGCCCTCGTCGAGCTCGACCCGCGCGGCGTCCGCAGCTTCGGAGGTCCGTTCTCGCAGTACCAGGTGCACCGTGACGGGTTGCAGGCCGCCGCCGAGCGTCAACTGCGCGACGCCGACGCCGACCTGTCCCGGGCGAAGGCGCGGGCGCGTGCGGAGCTCGAGCGGGAGCAGCAGCGCAACCGGTCCGCGCGGCGCGAGCGGGCCCGCGGCAACGTGAGCAAGGGCGCGGCCGACTTCTTCGCCAATCGGGCGGAGAAGAACAGTGGGTCGAAGTCCGATCTGCATGCGGCGGCGGTCGAACGCGCCGCAGCCGTCCGGGCCGACGCGGACGCCGCCGCCCGCACCACCGACCCGATCAGGATCGACCTGCCGGGCACCACCGTGCCGACCGGCAAACGGGTGCTGGCCTTCGAGGCGAACGGCGCGCACATCGGTCTGACCGGGCCGGAGCGCATCCGGCTCACCGGTGACAACGGGTCGGGCAAGTCGACGCTGCTCGCGTGGGCACTCGGCAGCCTGCCGGAGGGGCCGGCCGGCGGCTACCCGGCGTCCGTGCTCGGCAACGCGCGGATCCTCACGCCGGTGAGCGTGCCGGTGGGGTGGCTGCGGCAGCGCACCGACGAGCTCGACGCGTTCGCCACGGTGCTGGACGCCGTCCGCGCGGCCGCTCCCGGCCGCACCCCGCACGAGGCGCGCGCCCTGCTGGCCCGCTTCCAGCTCACCCGGGACGTGCCGGAGCGGCGTCCGGCGACGTTGTCGGGCGGCGAAAGGTTCCGGGTGGCGCTGGCGCGGGTGCTGTTCGCCGACCCCGCGCCGCAACTGCTGGTGCTCGACGAGCCCACCAACAATCTCGACCTCGACTCGGTCGACCAGCTGGTCTCGGCGCTGGCGGGATACCGCGGGGCGCTGATCGTGGTCACCCACGACGACCGTCTCGCCGGTGACCTCGAGGCGCACCGGGAGTGGCAGGTGTCACCCGGCCTGACCGTCACCGACCGGATCGTCTGAAAGCCTCCGGATGTGCGGGCGAGTGGCCGGTTCCGTGCCGTGGAGCACTCAACTCCGGCCGCCCGACCGCGGATTCGGAGGATCAGGCGGGGACGATGCTCACCATCCGTGGCAACCGGGTGATCACCTTGGCCACGGCACGCCCGTCGAGCGCCCGCTGGACGCCGGCGTCGGCCAGGGCCGCGGCCACCGCGGCCTCCTCGGTGATGTCGGGCGACACGTCGAGCTTCGCGCGCACCTTGCCCTGCACCTGCACCACCATCGTCACCGACTCGGT
>DAIESZ010000326.1 GCA_027346035.1 Propionibacteriaceae bacterium | reverse complement strand
CACAGCCCGCTGACAGCGTGTTACGTTCCGGCTGCACCGCCCGTCCGGGCAGGTGCCGAATCGATGGGCCCGATCCATGGTGGCCGGGCTCGAGGAGGTGCCACCCCATGCACATCAGACACACCCGGCCCCGTCGAGCCGCCCTCGCCGCGGCGATCGGGGCCGCAGCCCTCGTGGCGTCCGCGATCGCCCCGGCGAGCGCTCCCAGCGCCGCCGCGAGCACCGGATCGATGGAACCCGCGATCGGGTCCCATCCGCAGTACAAGGCCGTCGCGCGCGCCGCGGCGAGCATGCAGGAACAGACGTTCTCCTGCCAGACCACGCAGCCGGCCGGCTGCTACGGGCCCGCCCAGATCAAGGCGGCCTACGGCATCGACAAGCTCGCCGAGCAGGGGCTCGACGGGACGGGCCGCACGATCGTCATCATCGACGCCTACTCCAGCCCCACCATCACCCAGGACCTCGCGGCGTTCGACTCGCTGTTCGGTCTGCCCGACCCCCATCTCGAGATCATCGCCCCCCAGGGCCTCACCCCCTTCGATCCCACGGATCAGACCCAGGTCGGCTGGTCGGGGGAGATCACGCTCGATGTCGAGTGGGCCCACGCCATCGCGCCGGGCGCCACCATCAAGCTCGTGCTGGCGAAGTCGAGCCAGGACGCCGACATCTTCGCCGCCACCCGCTACGCCGTCGACCACAACCTCGGCGACGTCATCTCGCAGAGCTTCGGCGAGGCCGAGCAGTGCATGAGCCTGTCGCTGGTCGCCCGGCAGCACGGACTGTTCGCCAAGGCCACGGCCCGGGGTATCACGCTCCTCGCGTCGGCGGGTGACGCGGGTGCCGCCCAGCCCACCTGTGACGGCTCCTCGTACTTCCAGGCCGCCAGCACCCCGGCCACCGACCCGTTCGTCACCGCCGTGGGCGGCACGGCACTGAACGCCAACGGCCTCACCGGTGCGTACCAGAGCGAATCGGTGTGGAACGACGCATACGGCGCCGGAGGCGGCGGGTACTCGGTGCTCTACCCGACGCCGATCTACCAGAAGTCCCTTCACCTCGCCTCCCGTGGCGTTCCCGACGTGTCGTACAACGCGGCGGTCATCGGGGGCGTCCTCACGGTGTGGACCCTTCCCGGGGAGGGACAGTTCGTCTTCCGCTTCGGCGGCACCAGTGCCGGGTCGCCCCAGTGGGCGGGCATCGTCGCCCTCGCCGACCAGCTGCACCACGGCCGGGTCGGGGAGATCAACTCTGAGCTCTACGCGGCGGCACGCAACCAGACGTCCTACGCCACCGACTTCCATGACGTGACCGTCGGCAACAACGGCGCGCTGCCGATCACCGCAGGCTTCGACGCGGCACCCGGGTGGGACGCGGCGTCCGGGCTGGGGACGCCGCAGGCCGACCGGCTCGTGCCGATGCTCGCCCACCGGGCCCTGGTCGGGAGCAGTCGCTAGAGCCGGCGGAGTCGGGCCGTTCGAGGCGGCCGAGATCGCGGACCGCCGGCAGGTGGCCCGCCCCGGGGTTTCCCTCCCGCCGCTGGTCCATCGCGGGGAGGGGAGCCCCGGGCGCGTGCTGCCATCAAGAACGCGTCAAGGAGCCTCAGGAGGGGGTCAAGACCGAGGCGGCAGCCTCCGCGCGGGTGTGGACTGGCGTCGTGATTGACACTGTCGTGTGCGTGGCGATTGTCGCCGCCCTCATGGGCTACCTCGTGTATGCCCTCCTGCATCCGGACAGGTTCTGATGGGCGAGGTCGAGTCGGCGCTAGCAACCATCGCTGCGATCGTCGTCGTCCTGGCGGTGGTCTATGTGCCGCTGGGTGGGTGGATGGCCCGCGTGTACACCGCCGAGAAGGACTGGTGGGTGGAGCGGGCGATCTACCGGCTGGTCGGTGTCGATCCCGACGGGGAGCAGCACTGGAAGCGCTACATCCTGTCCGCGCTCGTCCTCGGGATGGTGGGGATCGTGGCGCTGTGGTTGCTGATCCTGCTGCAGGGTCGGCTCCCCTGGGACGCCGGACGCACGGGGATGGACTGGCACACCGCGCTGAATACGGCCGTCTCCTTCGTCACCAACACCAACTGGCAGTCCTACGCCGGGGAGACGGGCGCGGGCTATCTCCTCAACATGGCTGGGCTGGCGGTCTGGAACTTCCTGTCCGCGGCCATGGGGATGGCGGTCGCGGCAGCCTTCATCAGGGGCCTGTCCCGGTCAGGGACCGACCGGCTGGGCAACTTCTGGGTCGACCTGGTGCGCTCGGTCGTGCGGATCCTGCTGCCGATCTCCATCGTCGCCGCCGTGGTTCTCGTTGCCGGCGGGGTGATCCAGAACCTCACCGATCCCGTCACGGTGCACACCCTCACCGGCGGCAGCCAGGTGATCCAGGGCGGCCCGGTCGCCTCGCAGGAGGCGATCAAACTCCTCGGCACCAACGGGGGCGGGTTCTTCAACGCCAACTCCGCCCACCCGTTCGAGAACCCCCAACCGTGGACGCTGTTCGTTGAGCTCCTGCTTCTGCTGTGCATCCCGTTCAGCCTCCCGCGCACCTACGCCCTGATGGTCGGCGACCGACGCCAGGAACGCCCTGTGCTGGGGGTGATGGCCGTGCTGTACCTGCTCACCTCGGGAATGGCGGTGTGGGCGGAGATCGTGGCATCGCACGGCCCGACCGGGGCGATGGAGGGCAAGGAGCAACGGTTCGGCGTCGCGGCGTCCATGCTGTTCGGCGACGCCACCACGGGCACCTCGACGGGCGCCGTGGTCGCGTCCCACGACTCGATGTCGGCACTGGGTGGCGGCGTGATGCTGTTCAACATGCATCTCGGGGAGGTCTCCCCGGGAGGCGTGGGCAGCGGCCTCTACTCGATCCTCGTGCTGGCGGTGATGGCGGTGTTCCTGGCCGGACTGATGGTCGGACGGACTCCCGAGATGCTGGGGAAAGCCATCGGACGCCGGGAGATCACCTGGGCAGCGCTGTACGTGCTGGTCATGCCCGCCTTGGTCCTCGTGGGTACCGCCGTGGCGCTGTGGGTGCCGGAGGCCCGCTCGGCGCTGCAGGCCTCGGGTCCGCACGGGCTCTCCGAAATGCTCTACGCCTACACGTCGGCCGGGAACAACAACGGCTCGGCGTTCGCCGGGCTGGCCAGTGACCAGCCCTTCCTGAACCTCACTCTGGCGGTGGGGATGGCTGTCGGGCGCTTCGCGTCGATCGCCCTCGTGCTCGCGTTGGCCGGCGATCTCGCCGCTCAACACCCCCGCCCCGTCACCGAGGGAACCATGCCGACGCACACCGCGGTGTTCGGCGTCCTGCTGTTCGCGGTGACGCTCATCGTCGCTGCCCTGACCTTCTTCCCGGCTCTCGCGCTGGGGCCTCTCGCGGAGGGACTGCGATGACTGCTCACCAGCCGGTTCGCGCCGGGATTCTCATCACCGCATGGCGCTCGTTGCCGCAGGCGCTGCGCAAGCTCGACCCGCGGGCCCAGGTGCGCTCGCCGGTGATGTTCGTCGTGTGGGTCGGCTCGGCGCTGTGCACAGTGCTGGCCGTGGCACATCCGACGGTGTTCGCGTGGGGTGTGACGGCGTGGTTGTGGGCCACGATCGTGTTCGCGAACCTGGCGGAGGCGATCGCGGAGGGGCGTGGCAAGGCCCAGGCCGACACCCTGAGACGTGCCAAGCGGGACACGTTGGCCCGAAGGCTCACCGACGGGGGAGAGGAGACGGTGCCGGCGGGCTCTCTCGCGGTGGGGGATCGGGTCGTGGTCGAGGCGGGCCAGGTGATTCCTGGAGACGGTGACGTGATCGAGGGGATCGCCAGCGTCGACGAGTCGGCGATCACCGGCGAGTCGGCGCCGGTGATCCGCGAGTCGGGAGGCGACCGGTGCGCGGTCACGGGCGGAACCACCGTGCTCTCGGACCGGATCGTCGTGCGGATCACGACGAGGCCGGGGGAGACGTTCATCGACCGGATGATCGCCCTCGTCGAGGGTGCGGCCCGGCAGAAGACCCCCAACGAGATCGCCCTGTCGATCCTCCTCACGGTGCTGACGATCATCTTCCTGCTCGCCGTGGCGACACTTCAGCCGCTGGCGGCCTACTCGGGAAGGGCCCAGTCGCTGATCGTGCTGACCGCTCTGCTGGTCTGCCTGATTCCCACCACGATCAGCGCCCTGCTGTCCGCGATCGGCATCGCAGGCATGGACAGGCTGGTCCAACGCAACGTGCTGGCCATGTCGGGGCGCGCCGTGGAGGCCGCCGGCGACGTCTCGACCCTTCTGCTCGACAAGACCGGCACCATCACCTTCGGCAACCGGCGGGCCACCGACTTCTTCCCCACGGAGGGAGTGGCCCGGGCCGACCTCGTCGCCGCCGCCTACCACGCGTCGCTCGCGGACGAAACGCCCGAAGGGCGCTCGATCGTCGAGTTGGCGGGCACGGTTCTCGGCGACCCGCTGGCGCATTCCGCCGGCCTCGGCGATGTCACCTCCCCAGGGGCCGAGGTGGTCGCGTTCAGCGCCCAGACCCGCATGTCGGGTATCGACCTTCCGGGCGGCACCCAGATCCGCAAGGGTGCGGGAGGGGCTGTGGCGTCGTGGGTGCGCGACTGGGGTGGAAGCACCTCTGCACAGGCCCAGACACTGGCCGACGGGGTCGCCGGCGAGGGTGGGACGCCGCTCAGCGTCGCCATCCGGCGTCCGGGGGAGGCACCGCGCGAACTCGGGGTGGTGCAACTCAAGGACGTCGTGAAGCCGGGCATGCGGACCAGGTTCGACGAACTCCGACGGATGGGCATCCGCACCGTGATGATCACCGGTGACAATCCGCTCACCGCCCGATCGATCGCCGACGAGGCAGGGGTCGACGATTTCCTCGCCGAGGCGACTCCCGAGGACAAGCTCGCCCTGATCCGCCGCGAGCAGGCTGGTGGACGACTCGTGGCGATGACCGGCGACGGCACCAATGACGCACCGGCCCTCGCCCAGGCCGACGTCGGTGTCGCCATGAACACGGGAACCTCTGCGGCGAAGGAGGCGGGCAACATGGTCGACCTGGATTCCGATCCGACCAAGCTCATCGACATCGTGGCCATCGGCAAGCAGCTGCTGATCACTCGCGGCGCCCTGACGACGTTCTCGATCGCCAACGACGTGGCCAAGTACTTCGCGATCATCCCCGCCATGTTCGCCGGGATCTTCCCCGGACTCGATCGTCTCAACATCATGCGTCTGCACAGCCCACAGTCGGCGATGCTCTCGGCGGTGATCTTCAACGCGCTGATCATCCTGACGCTCATCCCGCTGGCACTGAGCGGGGTCCGATACCGCCCGATGAGCGCTTCGTCGATGCTCTCTCGAAACCTGCTCGTCTACGGGCTCGGCGGGCTCGTCGCACCGTTCATCGGCATCAAGCTCATCGACCTCGCCGTCGCTCTCATCCCGGGGCTGGTGTCATGATGGGCGCTCTCCGACAGATGGTCGCCTCGATCCGGCTGCTGGTGGTGATGACCGTGCTGCTCGGGTTCGGCTACCCCCTGCTGATCACCGGAATCGCCCAGGTGACCATGCCGCACCGCGCCGCCGGCTCCCTGGTCCGGGTCGACGGACGGGTGATCGGGTCGTCGCTGCTCGGACAGAACTACGCGGGGCAACAATGGTTCCAGGGTCGCCCGTCGGCGAGCGACTACTCCGGGACCACGTCCGGGGGTACCAACCTGGCGATCGACGATCCGCGGGAGGTGACGACGGTGAACGCGTTGCGGCAACGACTGCTTCGAGCCAACCCGGATGCGGTGGGTCCGGTGCCGGCCGACGCCCTGACCGCGTCCGCGTCGGGTCTCGACCCCGACATCTCTCCCGCATACGCCTACTGGCAGGCGCCGCGCATCGCGAAACTCCGCGGCATCCCAGTAGCCACGCTCGATGCGCTCATCGCCACGAGCGTGCAGGGGCGCACTCTGGGATTCCTGGGTGAGCCGCGCGTCAACGTGCTGGATCTGAACCTCCGGCTCGCCGGCCTCCGGGGCTAGGGGTGCGGGCGGTGACCAGGGGATCGCTGCGGATCTATCTCGGCGCCGCACCCGGGGTCGGCAAGACCGTCGCCATGCTCGACGAGGGTTGCCGGCGCCGCGAGCGCGGTCAGGACGTCGTCATCGGCTTCCTCGAGACCCACGGCCGGATGTTCACGGCCCAGGCTGCCGATGGGCTCGAGGTGGTGCCCCGGCGCACGGTGTTCTACCGCGGAACGCGGATGGAGGAGATGGACACCGCCGCGATCATCGCCCGCAATCCCGCGCTCGTGCTCGTCGACGAACTCGCCCATACGAACGCCCCCGGATCGGTCCACGACAAGCGCTGGAAGGATGTCGAGGAGCTCCGGGACGCGGGCATCCACGTGATCAGCACCGTCAACATCCAGCACCTGGAGTCGCTCAACGACGCCGTCCAGGACATCACGGGCACCACTCAACGGGAGACCGTTCCCGACGATGTGGTGCGCTCGGCCGACCAGATCGAACTGGTCGACATGACGCCGGAGGCGCTCCGCCGCCGGCTGTCCCACGGGCACGTCTATGCGCCCGACCGGATCGACGCGGCCCTCAACAACTATTTCCGGCCGGGCAACCTCAGCGCCCTGCGCGAACTGGCCCTGGTATGGCTCGCCGATCGCGTCGAGGAGAACATCGTCACCTATCGCGAGCAGAAGGGCATCGCCAACTCGTGGCCGACGAGGGAACGCGTGCTCGTCGCCCTGACCGATGGCTCGGATGCCGCGCGGTTGCTCCGCCGCGGTGCCAGGATCGCCTCCCGCGGCGTGGGTGGGGAACTGCACGCGGTCTACGTGGCGAGTGCCGATGGGCTCCGTGCCGCGTCGGTCAAGGGCATGGTCGAACAGCGACTGATGACCTCGACGCTCGGTGGCCGATACCACACAGTCAGTGCCGACGACACGGCCGGGGCGGTTGTCCAGACGGCGAAGGCCCTCAACGCCAGCCAGATCGTCGTCGGCGCCGGACGTGGCGGGTGGCGCCCATGGCTCTCGGGTCCGGGGTTGGCGCGGCGGATCATCGCCGGTGCGGGCGACATCGACGTGCTGGTCATTCCGCAGGCGCGCTCCGACGAGCGCCCACGTCGGCTCACCAGCCGAACCGGCCCGCGCGCAATGGGGTGGATCCTGGCGGTGGTGCTCCCCGCGGTCGTCACCGGCGTCCTCCTGGCACTGCCCGAACGGCCCTCGATCACCATCCCCCTCATGGTGTACCTGCTCACCACGGTGCTGGTCGGCCTCGTCGGCGATTTCGCCGCCGCCATTGTGTGCGCGGTTGTCTCATCGCTTCTCGTCAACTGGTTCTTCACCCCGCCGGTTGACACGTTCACCATCGCCGAACCCGACAATGCGGTGGCGCTGGCGGTCTACGTGGTGATCGCCGTGATCGTGGCGGCCGTCATGAATCGCCTGCGCACCCGCACGGCGCAGGCCCTGGAAGCTCAGCGGATCTCCGCAACCCTCGTGGAACTGTCCCACGCCCTGCTCCAGTCGACCACCCAGCTCCGGCTGCTTCTCGAGCGTGCCACCGAGATGCTCCAAGCGACGGCGGCCGGCCTGGTCGTCGAGGTCCCCGGTGGGGGTTTCGACGTCGTCGAAGCCACCGACGAGTTCGTCTGGCCGTCGCCCGGGGGATCCGAGACGATCGAGCCGGTGAGCGACAGACACCGGCTCGTCGTCCAGCACCCGGTGCTGACGGCGGCCTCGATGGAACTCGTCGCGGTATTCGCGGCCCACGCTGCGGCGATTCTCACCCGCCGTGACCTCGCGGAGGCTGCTCGCGCGGCCGAGGCTCTCGAGCGGGACAACCGAGCACGGACCGCGCTGCTGTCCGCGGTGTCGCACGACCTGCGGACGCCGTTGACGGGCATCAAGGCCGCGGTCTCCAGCCTGCTGTCCGGCGACGTCACCCTGGCACCGGAGGACCAGACGGAACTCCTGGTGACCATCGACCAGAGTTCGGACCGGCTCGAACGATTGATCACGAACCTGTTGGACATGTCGCGCATCTCGGTCGGTGCCACGACGGTGCACACCCAGCACACCGATGTCGCCGAATCGGTGGATTCGTTGATCCTGTCCCTGCCGGACGCCTCGCGGGTGAGGGTGACCGGTGCCTCCGTGACCGCCCTGGCCGACCCGGTGCTCCTCGAGCGTGTGGTCGCCAACCTCGTCGAGAACGCGCTCTCCCACACCGAGTCGCCGGTGGGCATCGCCATCGGTCGGCAGGCCGGGCGCGCCGTCGTCCGCATCATCGATCACGGGCCCGGCGTCCCAGAGGGCGAGAGGCAGGCGATGTTCCGCCCCTTCCAACGCCGAGGCGACATCAGCGCCACCGACGGCGTCGGTCTCGGCCTGGCGGTCGCCCGCGGTCTCGCCGAGGCCATGTCCGGGACCGTCACCGTCGACGACACCCCCGGGGGCGGACTGACGATGACGGTCAGCCTGCCGCTGGCCGAGGCGGAGGACGAGGAGTGACCGGCATGTCCCAGCGGATCCTGGTGGTCGAGGACGACGCGCCGATCGTGCGGACGCTGCGCATCAATCTGAGGGCCCGCGGCTACGAGGTCGACATCGCCACCAGCGGTCGCGCCGCCCTGGCCGCCGTGGACGAGCTGGTGCCCGATCTCATCCTGCTGGATCTGGGACTCCCCGACATCGACGGGGTCGAGGTCCTGCGCCGGGTCCGACGACGCAGCGACGTGCCGATCGTCGTGCTCACGGCCCGGTCGGATGCCGACGACAAGGTCGAGGCGCTCGACGAAGGCGCCGACGACTACGTCACCAAGCCGTTCGGCATCGACGAGCTGCTGGCTCGGGTACGGGCGAATCTCCGGCGGAGCCTGTCGGCGCCCGCCCCGCTTCCGCCGGTTCACACCGACGACTTCGATCTCGATTTCGCGGCCCTCCAGGCTCGTCGCGACGGGCGGCCCGTGCGGCTCACCCCGACCGAGTGGAAGCTGCTGTCGGAACTGGCCAGGCACCACGGGACGGTCATCCCTCATACCCAGCTTCTGCAGGCGGTCTGGGGGCCCGCCTACGGCCGGGAGGCAAACTACCTCCGCGTCTATGCCAACCAACTCCGCCGCAAGCTCGAGCCCGACCCCTCCCACCCCCGCTACCTGATCACCGAGGCGGGAATGGGCTACTGCCTCCGGTGGTGACCGGACGCCGCGGCGACGCGATTCCGCGGGGTGCGGCGCGTTTCCGGGTGCGACGGGCGTGCGGACGCGATCCGCGCATGACCGCGATCCACGGTGGGTCGCCGGTCGCGGCGGTGGCATCGTGTGACCGGTCACGGACAGCAGGGTGAAACGACTCAAACGTGGGTAAGTTAGGGCCATGAGCGGCGTCGGCGGCAGCAGATCCGCCGGCCGCCACGAGTCCCCCACGAAGGAGTAACGATGAAGTTCCGCCACCTCGGCAACTCCGGCATGAAGATCTCGGAGATCTGCTACGGCAACTGGCTCACCCACGGATCCCAGGTCGAGAACGAGCAGGCCATGGCCTGCGTCCGGGCGGCGCTGGACGCCGGGATCACCACCTTCGACACCGCCGACGTCTACGCCAACACCAAGGCCGAGACCGTGCTCGGCGAGGCACTCAAGGGCCAGCGGCGTGAGTCGCTGGAGATCTTCACGAAGGTGTTCGGCCCGACCGGGCCCAAGGGTCACAACGACCTCGGCCTGTCGCGCAAGCACATCATGGAGGCGATCGACGGCTCGCTCAGCAGGTTGCAGACCGACTACGTCGACCTGTACCAAGCGCACCGCTTCGACTACTTCACGCCGCTCGAGGAGACGATGCAGGCGTTCGCGGACATCGTCCATGCCGGAAAGGTGCACTACATCGGCGTGTCCGAGTGGACCGCGGATCAGATCCGTCGTGGCGCGGCGCTGGCCAGGGATCTCGGTTTCCAGTTGATCAGCAACCAGCCGCAGTATTCGATGCTGTGGCGGGTGATCGAGGCGGAGGTGGTGCCGGCGAGCATGGAGGTCGGTGTCGGGCAGGTGGTGTGGTCGCCGATCGCGCAGGGTGTGTTGACCGGCAAGTACCGGCCGGGCCAGCCGGCTCCGGCCGGGTCGCGCGCGACCGACGAGAAGGGCGGCATGAGTTCCGT
>DAIESZ010000304.1 GCA_027346035.1 Propionibacteriaceae bacterium | reverse complement strand
CTCGAGCGACCGCCCGAGGGCCTCTTCCCGTTCGGCCCGGGTGCCCTGTCTGCGGGTGTTCACCTCGAGCACGACATGGCCGGAGAAATGACGTTCGGACAGCCGGTGCAGCAGTTCGACCGCCTGCTGGTCCCCCTCGCCCGGCAGCAGGTGCTCATCCTTGATCGATCCGCTGCCGTCGGTGAGATGCACGTGCCGCAGCCGGTCGCCCCAGGCGTCGAGGTAGTCGAGGGACCGCACCTGCGCGGTCGAGGCGTGCGACAGGTCGAGCACGAGGTGGTCATAGGGCAGGTCGGTCGGGTCCCAGGCGGGGCTGTACGCCTGGAAGCTGGGCCTGCGCGGCGTCCGCCACGGGTACATGTTCTCGACCGCGAAGGTGATCCCGGTCTCCTCGTTGAGACGGCGAATGCCCTCGACGAAGTTGCGGGCGTAGTCGCGCTGCCACCGGAACGGGGGATGCACCACCACCACATCGGCGCCCAACCGGTGCGCGGCCTCGGCCGATTTCTCCAGCTTCGTCCACGGGTCCTTGCCCCACGTCGTCCGGGTGACGAGCAGGCAGGGGGCGTGCACCGCCTGGACGGGTACCTGGTGGTAGTCACGCAGGTCGACCATGTAGTCGATGTCGGAGGCCACCGGGTCGATCCCGACCATCAGTTCGACGCCGTCGAAGCCGAGCAGCGCCGCCAGCTCGAAGCCGCTGCCGGTGCGCTCGGGGTAGACCGACGTGGTCGACAGAAGCACCTTGCAGGGCGCGGGCTCGAGGTGCTGCGGGGCGTTGGGTTCACGCTCACTCACCCCTCCACCGTATTCCGCCCGCGCATCCGGTGCAGCTTCTTGACCCGCCGGGGGCGAGATCCCGGGCCCGCCGGCGGAGGTCGGCCCCCGATTCGCGTCGGCGGGGCCGTCAAGCAACAATGTCCCTATGCATGTCGACCATCTGGTGTTCGCGGCAGGTCCGGGCGGCCTGGAGGCTGAGGTTCAGCGTCTGGGGGAACGGTTGGGAACGCGGTTCAAGGACGGCGGCTTCCATCCGCGGTTCGGGACGCGCAACAACATCCTTCCGCTGACCGACGGCCGCTACCTCGAGGTCGTCGAGGTGCTCGACCATCCGGCCGCCGACAAGGCGGTCTACGGTCAGGCGGTGCGTGCCCGCAGCGAACTCGGAGGTGGCTGGCTGGGATGGGTCGTGCGGGTCGACGACCTCACCCCGATCGAGGAGCGGCTGGGACGTGCCTCGGTCGACGGATCCCGGCACTTCCCCGACGGGCGCCTGTTGGAGTGGAAGCAGATCGGCATCAAGGGCCTGATGGCCGACCCGCAGCTGCCGTACTTCCTCAAGTGGGAGTCGCCGGCCGACGTGTTGCCCAGCGCCCTGCACGGTGAGATCGGGATCGAGCAGATCGAGATCAGCGGCTCCCGCCCACGGGTCGAGGAGTGGCTCGGCCAGGAGGTCGGCGAGCACTTCGACGGCATCCGGTTCGTCTTCACCGCGCCGCACGGCATGCCCGGCATCGACGCCGTGACCTTCAACGTGCCGGGCAAGGGTGAGATCCGCATCTGAGCCGACCTCGTCGTCCCGCGCGCACCGCGGGATGAGCGACCGCGCGTCCGGGCAGACTGTCGGCGCGCCCGCATAGGGTCATCGCATGGCCAAGACGCAACAAGCCGGCTTCGTCTGCAGCGAATGCGGCTGGACCACTGTCCGGTGGGTGGGCCGCTGTGGTGAATGCCAGACGTGGGGCAGCCTCGGAGAGCGCGGCGCGCCGAAGCTGCGTGACGTCACCTCCGTCGTGCCCACCAGCAAGGCGGTCCCGATCCGGCAGGTGTCGATCGAGGCGTCCGACCGGCGGCTCACCGGCATCGCCGAACTCGACCGCGTCCTGGGTGGTGGGCTGGTGCCCGGGGTGGTGGTCCTGCTCGCGGGCGAACCGGGCGTCGGAAAGTCGACCCTGCTGCTCGAGGTCGCGTCGAAATGGGCCGAGTCGGGGCAGCGCACCCTCTACGTGTCTGGTGAGGAGTCCGCCGCCCAGGTGCGGCTCCGGGCCGAGAGAACCAACGCCCTGGCCGACGAACTCTTCCTCGCCGCCGAGACCGACCTCGGCACCGTGCTCGGGCACGTCGAGGAGGTTGACCCGTCGCTGCTCGTGATCGACTCGGTGCAGACCATCGCCACCGCCGAGGCCGACGGCTCCCCGGGTGGGGTGAGCCAGATCCGTGAGGTCACCGGCGCCCTGGTGCGCACCGCGAAGCGCCGCAACATGGCCGTGGTGATCATCGGCCACGTCACCAAGGACGGCGGGATCGCCGGGCCGCGCATGCTCGAACATCTCGTCGACGTCGTGCTCGCCTTCGAGGGCGACCGGCACTCCGGGTTCCGCATGGTGCGCGCGTCCAAGAACCGCTTCGGGCCCGCCGACGAGGTCGGCTGTTTCGAGATGGCCGAGACCGGCATCGTCGAGGTGTCCGACCCGTCCGGACTGTTCACGACCGGACACGACGAACCGATGGCCGGAACCTGCGTCACCGTCACGATGGAGGGACGCCGGCCGCTTCTGGCCGAACTGCAGGCCCTGGTCGCGTCCACCTCCGACCA
Source organism: Propionibacteriaceae bacterium (assembly GCA_027346035.1). Lineage (GTDB taxonomy): Bacteria > Actinomycetota > Actinomycetes > Propionibacteriales > Propionibacteriaceae > JAJYQH01. The sequence goes on along the minus strand of DAIESZ010000304.1, from coordinate 4,712 downwards.
GGCCCTGGCGCGCCGGGCCACCCACGGCGTCGAGAACTCCCGGGTGGCGATGATCCTGGCGGTGCTCGAGAAGAAGGCCCACCTGCGGCAGGTCGCCCGTTCCGACGTCTACGTGTCGACCGTGGGAGGTGCCCGCGTCACCGACCCGACCGCAGACCTGGCGATCGCGATCGCGATCGCCTCGGCGACACACGAGCGCAACTATCCACAGCGGGTCGTGGCCTTCGGCGAAGTGGGGCTGGCGGGCGACCTCCGCCGTGTCCCCGGCCTCGAACGGCGCGTCGGTGAGGCGGCTCGGCTCGGCTTCGAACTGGCACTCGTCCCCGTCAACTCGCGCGACACGTCCCAGCGGCTGCCCCGCATGAACGGGCTCAAGGTCGTTGAGGTGAGCGACCTGGCTCAGGCCCTGGCGGCCCTCGACCTGCGTCACTGACACCCCGACACCCGCCCGGCCGACCCCTACACTGGGCGGGTGGCAGCGGATCAGGCGCAGGTGCGGCGCTACCGGGCGCTTCTCGCACCCGGCACCCCACTGCGGGCCGGGCTCGAACGGATCCTCCACGGACGCACCGGCGCGCTCGTCGTGCTCGGCTGCAACGACGACGTGGTGCGGATCAGCACCGGCGGTTTCCGGATCGAGGTCGAGTTCACGCCCACCGCGCTGCGCGAACTCGCGAAGATGGACGGCGCCATCGTCATCAGCTCCGACTTCGAGCGGATCTTGCACGCCGGAGTCCACCTCGTGCCCGACGGCGACCTCCCCACACTCGAGACCGGAACCCGGCACCGCACCGCCGACCGCGTCGCCCAGCAGGCCGGAGTCCCCGTGGTCACCGTGTCGTCCTCGATGTCGACAATCGCGCTGTTCATCGGCGGGGAACGCTATGCGATCGAGGACTCCGACCAGATCCTCGCCCGCGCCAACCAGGCACTCAGCGCGTTGGGCCGCTACCGCGACCGGCTGGCCAGGCTGTCCCGTGTCCTCACCGCCCGCGAGGTGCAGGACTCGGTGCAGGTCACCGAACTGGTGCCGGTGGTCCAGACGATCGAGACGATCCGGCGGCTCGACGCCGAACTTCGCGGCTACGTCGCGGCCCTCGGCATCGACGGACTCCTCGTCGAGCTGCAGCTGTTCAACCTCACGGCCGGCGTCGACGACATGGCCAGCCTGCTCGAACGCGACTACCGCACCGACGACATTCCCCCCGGCGACAGGACCGAGCGCAGCTTCCGGTTGTCGCTGCTGTCCCGGCTCAGTACCGGTGAACTGCTCGATCGGGCCGCGGTGATCCACGTGCTAGGGCTCGACGAGATCGACGAGGACAGCCTGCACGCTCGCGGCCATCGGCTGCTCGGACAGCTGTCGCGGGTGCCCACCCCGGCGGCGAACCGGCTTGTCGACCACTTCGGGTCGCTCCAGGCACTGCTCGGCGCGACGACGTCGGAACTCATGGCCGTCGACGGGATCGGCGAGCTGCGGGCACGGATGGTGCGTGAGGGGCTGGCGAGCCTGTCGGAACAGGCGTTCACCGACGATGTGATGTAGCCGCCGTCGTCAGCCGTGCAGCTGCATGATGAGCTGAGCCGGTTGCCCGCCCGGCAGGACCGCCGTGGCCACGTAGGTTCCCGGCTGCAGGTAGATGTTGCGCAGCTTGCACCCCGGAGCGGACCGCAGTGTCGGCCATTCCTCCTTGAACGTGAAGCTCTTCGAGGCGGGGAGCGGCGTGACCCCGGTCGGCGCCCACGACGTGCAGTCGGCACTGGTCCAGATGCGGTCGGTGCCCGAATAGATCTTCAGCGTGAGCGGCGTGCGGGAGAAGTCGAGCTTGCAGCTGAGTGTGCCCTTGTTGGTGAACGCGACGGACAGGCTCGTGGGGCTGCCGGACTTCACCGACGTGGCACCGTTCACGGCCAGGTCCACGTCGGTGGCCGCACACACCTGGGGCGCGGCGGGAGTCGTCGGCGTGGGTGACGGCGTCGCCGGTTTCGAGGCCGACGTCGAGGCGCTCGCCGAAGCCGACCGGGCGGCCGAGGCGGAGGCCGATGCGGACGCCGAGGGAGTCGGCGTCGCGGAGGGGGCGACGGGAGCATCGCTCGCCAACGTCGGGTCGTTCGGCGCCGGCTCCGGGCTCGCGGTGGCACTGTTGGAGCCGAACAGCATCGACAGCACCCAGCCGGCCAGCGCGATCGACGTCACCACCGCCACGGCGAGCACTGCTCGCCGGACCCAATAGGTGCGCTCCGGCTCCGAACCGGTGGGACGGGTCAGCGGGCTCATGCCCCGCATGGTAGGTGCCGCCCAGGCACCGATCGGTGCACCACGCCGAGGGCGTGGCTACCCTGTGCTGATGCCGGATCGCGACCAGATGACCACTCTCGACCGCCTCGAGGTCATGCACCGCACGTGCGACTGGTACCGCGAACACGCGCGCGACCTGCCGTGGCGGCGTCCCGGAACCAGCCCGTGGGCCGTGGTGGTGAGCGAGATCATGGCTCAGCAGACGCCGGTGTCACGGGTCGTCGACCCCTGGTTCGCCTGGATGCACCGGTGGCCCACCCCGGGGGCGCTCGCGGCCGACCCGCCCGGGGCGGCGGTCGCCGCATGGGGCCGACTCGGATATCCCCGGCGGGCCCTCCGGTTGCACGAGGCGGCTCGCACGATGGTCGAACGCCACGACGGCGAGGTGCCGGGCGACCTCTCAGCACTCGAGGCGCTCCCTGGCTTCGGCCGCTACACGGCGGCCGCCGTGTTCAGTTTCGCGTTCGGCGGCAGCACGCCGGTGCTCGACACCAACATCCGCCGGGTGCTGGCCCGTGTCGAGGACGCCCGGCAGTTCCCCCCGGCATCGGCGACCGCAGCCGAATGGCGCCGGGCCCAGGCGTGGCTGGACGCGGCCGCCGGCGTCCCCGACCCGCCGCCCGCCGCGTTGTGGGCGGTCGCGTCGATGGAACTGGGCGCCGTGGTGTGCACAGCCCGCAACCCCGCCTGCGGGCTGTGCCCGCTGCGTGACCGGTGCGCCTGGCTCGCCGCGGGCCGTCCCGCCCACGACGGCCCGCCCCGGCGCGCCCAGGCCTGGCACGGAACCGACCGTCAGTGCCGCGGCGTCCTGCTCGACCTCGTGCGCACCGCGGACGCCGGCGGCCTCGCCGTCGACGTCACCCGGCTGCTCGCCGGATGGCCCGAACCCGACCAGGCGCAGCGCTGTCTCGCCGGCCTGCTCGCCGACGGGCTCGTGCACCGGGGGCCCGACGGCGTCCACCTGTAGCACCGGCGTACGACCGGGGCTCGTCGGCGTACGACCCGGTCGTCCATGCCCGCCAGGTCGTACGCCGACGGCACTGTCGTACGCCGCCCGGCGGGCCCCGGCGTATAGTTGATGCCGCACACGGGAGTCCGGAGCACCGGGCTGAGAGGAAGGTCAGACCTTCGACCGTCACACCTGATCCGGATCATGCCGGCGTAGGGACAACTCTCATCGAGTTCCATGATCCATGGAACCCACCCGTGCCCATCCCAGGAAGGGCACACCGCATGTCAGACACCTCACCCCTCACATCCCCGGCGTCCGGCGCGGACGATCTCACCACGCCCGCGCCAGGATCACGGTACGGCTGGCGCATCGTCGACATCGTCGTCGGTGCCGTGCTGGGCGTGGCCACCGGCCTCATCTTCTGGGCCTACAACACCCCCGGCAACTGGCTGTGGACCGCCGCCGACGCCGCCCTCCCCGGGCTCTCCGGGTTCGCCAACGGCCTGTGGCTGCTCGGCGGACCGCTCGGGGCGCTCGTCATTCGCCGCCCCGGGGCGGCGATCTTCGTCGAAACGCTCGCCGCGGTGGTGTCCGCCGTGCTCGGCAACCAGTGGGGCTGGAGCACCGTGTGGATCGGCATCTTCCAGGGCGTCGGGGCCGAGATCGCGGTGCTGGCCGTGCTCTACCGGCGGTTCACGCTGCCGATCGGTCTGCTGTCCGGTGCCCTGGCCGGCGTCGGCTGCTGGTTCTACAGCTTCATCACCGCCGGCCTGGTGATGACCGCCGCGTACAACCTCATCTACGTCGCCACCTCGGCCCTCTCGGGCGCCGTCTTCGCGGGCCTGCTCGGCTGGCTGATCACCCGAGGCCTGGCACGGGCGGGGGCGCTGCAGCGCTTCACCGCGGGTCGCGACGCCGTGCGCGTCTAGCCGATGGCAACCATCACCGCCCGCGGCTGGGGTTGGCGTCATGCCGGACGCCGCGAGTGGGCCGTCCGCGACGTGAGCTTCGACATCGCTGACGGCGAGCACGTGCTGCTTCTCGGACCCAGCGGGTCGGGCAAGTCGACGCTGCTCGCGGCCATCGCCGGCGTCCTCGGGGGGCCGGACGAGGGCGACGAGGCGGGGCTGCTGCTCCTCGACGGGCGACACCCGACCCGCAGCCACGGCCGGGTCGGGCTCGTGCAGCAGGATCCGGAGTCGAACATCATCCTCGCCCGGGTCGGTGACGACGTGGCGTTCGGACCCGAGAACCTCGGCGTTGCCCGCGACGAGATCTGGCCCCGCGTGCGGGCCGGCCTGGACGCCGTCGGCCTCGACGTGAGCCTCGACCATCCGACCGCGCACCTGTCGGGGGGCCAGAAGCAAAGGCTCGCGATCGCCGGGTCGCTCGCGCTCAGCTCTGCCTCTCCGGCGGGGGGCACGGGAGTCCTGCTGCTCGACGAACCGACCGCCAACCTCG
>DAIESZ010000290.1 GCA_027346035.1 Propionibacteriaceae bacterium | reverse complement strand
CGACGCTCGGTGCCGGTGACGCGGGCGGCGTCCGACGACCCCGCACGGTGCGCAGCGTGGCAATGTGCCGGATGTGCGGCGCACCGCTGTCGGGAGCCGCCGACCGCAAGCTCGGCCGCCACGAATCGTGCGCGTCGAGCTACGACGAGGCGCTGCTGTCCCAGCTCAAGGCATGGCGCAAGCGGACGGCCGACGAGCAGCGCGTCCCCGCGTTCGTGGTGTTCACCGATGCGACCCTCACCGCGATCGCCGAGGCGCTCCCCGGCACCCGTGCAGACCTGGTCACGATCCCCGGAGTGGGCCTGCGCAAGGCGGAGCGATACGCGGACGAGGTGCTGGAGATCGTCTCCGGTCCGGGCCGATGACAACGGCACCGGGTGTCGATGCGAAAACCCTTGTCATAAACCTGTTGCAGGCGACTGTCCGAACGGTAGAGTGAACGGGTCGCCCGATGGACGGGTGCGCGCCGGCCGCTGGCCGGCTGACGATGCGGTGAGGAGGCCGACATGTTGACAGTCACTGTCACCACGGGTTGCTCCGCGCTGCGTCCCGCGGGCGGGTCGGCCCGAGTCGCCGGCAGGGCGAACGGGGCCACGAGGTTCCGCCTCCCCACGGGTGCTCCGGCAGCGTCCACCTCCCACGCCACCACGTCCAACACCACTGATCAGGGTCACCGAGCCGAGGCAGAGCTCCGCTAGGCAGCGACGCCGCACCGGCCGTGACTCCGATCGAACGGAATCACGGCCGTTTCTGTTTCTCCGGGCCATCCCCGGCCGGCCTGTCGATTCCGTGTCATCACGGAATTCCCAGGAGACACCATGAACCCGATGCCGAACCTCACAGACCACGGGGCGGCGATCGAACCCGACCATGCGGGAGAGCTGGTCGACCTGTTCCGCCAGGTGTGGTTGCCGATCAGCGACCGGGCGGCCTGCACCGAGCACGACCCCGACCTGTTCTTCGCCGACACCCCGGAGGGCGTCGACCAGGCGAAGCTGGTCTGCCGGGCATGCCCGGTGCGAGAGATGTGCCTGGCGGCGGCCAAGCGCCGTGCGGAACCTCACGGGGTCTGGGGCGGGGAGCTGTTCGTCGGCGGCGTGGTGGTGCCGCGCAAGCGTCCCCGCGGCCGCCCCCGGAAGACCCCCGGCGAGGTCGCCGCCTGACGGGCTCGGACCGCTCGGGTCAAGGCCGTGCGCAACGGCACCCGGGATGGCGGTTGATCGGCAGCGTCCGCAGGGTGGGGAACAGCGGGTCGGCGAGCTCGATGAGGCCCGCCAGGGCTCCGCGCCCGGCGTCCGGGCTGGTCAGGTGCCGCACGAGGACGGCCGCCGCCCAGGTGACCGAGGCCTCGTCGACGACGGCGCGACGCTGCTCGAGATCGTTGAGCACCAGGGCGTAGTCGGGGTCGTGGCCGGCCAGCCAATGGTCGTGGCACTCGAGGCAGGCGGTGAGGTGGGGCCGTACCCACGGCCCCACCATCGCGACCCCCTGGTGGATCCGCACGACCACGTGGTCGGCCCCGCGGCGCACCAGTCGGCGCAGCAGCACCCGGTCGGGTTCGGCGCTGTCGGTCGCCACCACCACGAGCGCCCCGGGGGTCCAGGCGTCGTCGGGCTGCGCGAGCGACCACCGCGCTGGGTGCCGCCCAGGTGGACGCTGCGCGGCCAGTGCCGTCTGCCAATCGGCCGGTGGATCGCGGGGGTGCGACGGGTCACGACAGAGCACAAGCTCCCTCGGGTCGAGACGCAGCAGCAGCGAGCCGATCGCCTCGGCGGTGGGACCGTCGCCGAGCAGGAGGACTTCGTCGATGCCGGACGCGCCGCTCGGGACCGTCTCGCGCAGGATCTCCTCGAGTCGGTCGGCGGAAACCGTGGCGGCGACCTCGTCGGCGTCGGTCTGCAGCCAATGGTGGTGGGCGCGCCGAATCCGCACGCGGGGCGTCGGAATGCCGATGCGGATCACGTCGACTCCGGGGGCGGGCGAGGGTCGGTCGTCGTCGTCGACGCGGGGGGCAGATGTGCGGGGGCGGCGTGAACGGGAAGGTACCGAACTGGTCATGGGCGCGAGCCTGCCCTCGCGGTGGCTCATCGAGTTGGGTGGAGGCCGTGGCTCGTCACCGTGACAACACCGGGGACGCCAGGACAACATCACCGGCGGGTGGACAACACCGCCCGCGGGCCGCGACAGGGCGACGACGTGGGCCCACCCCAACATGAGAACGCGAGGCGGGACCGGTGTCCCGCCTCGCGTTCTCAACGAGTGCGTGGGGTGTGACCCCTCGTCTGAGGTGCGCCCGCGTGGTGACGCCGGCGGTGGATCACTTGACCTTGCCGAGGATGCGGTTGAGGTTGGTTCCACACTCGGGGCAGGTGGCCTTCGCCATGCGGGTCCCCTTGTCGTTGACGGCCACGTGACCGGTCGCCTCGCGCTTGGCCTTGCACTTCACGCAGTAGAACTCACCGCTGTAGGTCTCGTCGGTCATGCTTTCCTCCTGGCTGTCGGCGTCGTTCCGGGCGGACGACTGAGGTTGGGATGCCCAGACACGCTACGGGGGACAACTGTTGCATAATCCCGGCTCAACCGACAAAGACATGCCGGTGTGGGGAGGGATCGCCCGTGCCCCGGGCCGCGCTGAGGTGCGCTCGGACATACGGCGAGGCCCCGGGTGTCGCCCGCTTGCCTTCCCCTGCACGCGGTGACCTTCCGGGGCCTCGCGAGAAAACCTATCGGCAAACAAATCCTCAGGTCAAGCGCCTGTTCTGGGGGATCGGGCACCGGCCCCGGGCGGGTGTCTGCGGCGGGTCGGGACGCCGATCGCCTCCCACTGCGCCGTCGCCGGAGCCGACTGTCGGCGGCCCGTGACAGTCTTGGCTCATGGAGTCCGGACCATCCCGCCGAACGGGCGCCCCCGTGGCGGCGTCCCCCGCGCGACCGGGCGTTCCCGACATCGAGGTCAGGCGATCGGCTCGCCGCCGCCGCACCGCGCAGGCCCGCTGGGAGGGCGACCAGGTCGTCGTGATGGTGCCCCTCGGTCTCGACCCGGGTGAGGAGCGCCGAATCGTCGAGGGTCTGGTGACAAAGGTGTCACGCTCCGCCGCCCGACCTCGCACCCGCGGTGACGACTGGCTCGAGGCCCTGGCGGTCCGCCTCGCCCGCACCCATCTCGACCGGGTCGCGGGGCGCCAGGTGCGTCCGGCCGGCGTCCGGTGGGTGTCGACGATGTCCCATCGGTGGGGGTCGTGCAGCATCGACACCGGGCGCATCCGCATCTCCGACGCCCTGGCGCGGGCTCCGCAGCACGTGGTCGAGGCCGTCGTGTTCCACGAACTCGTGCACCTGCTCGAGCCGGGCCACACGGCCCGATTCCACGCTCTGGAACGGCTCCATCCCGACCACGAGCTGGCCCTGAACTGGCTCCGGGGCTGGTCGGCCGGTCACGCCGCCGCGCGAGGGGCGCTGGCCGGCCCCCTCGCCGAGGCCGACCAGGGCTTCGACTGGGACGGCGCAATCGACGGGCGCGACACGGCGCCCGACGGTGCCTGAGTTGCGCTGCCCGGCCGGTCAGCCGTTCGGGGGCCCGTCGGTGTCGGTCTGGTCGTCACCCTCGGAGCCGTTGAGCAGCTGCTGCAGTTCGAGGTCGATGGCGTCGAACTGCGGTGCTGATCCGCTGTCGCCCTGGATGAACGCCTGGGGGTCATCGAGCGCCCGGGCGTCGGGAACCATGTCGGGGTGGGCCCAGAGGGCGTCGCGGCCGTCGATGCCGCGGGCCTCGCGCAGCCCGGCCCACAGCGCGGCCGCGTCGCGCACTCGACGGGGACGCAGTTCGAGTCCGACCAGGGTGCGGAACACGGTCTCTGCGGGGCCGCCCGCGCCGCGCCGACGGCGGATCATCTCCGCCAGCTGGGGCTCGGCCGGCATCCAGTCCCTGGCCGCCCGCGAGGTGACCTCGTCGACCCAGCCCTCGATGAGGGCCACCAGCGTCTCCAGCCGGGCCAGGATCGCGTCCTGCTCAGCGGTGCGGGTCGGCTCGAACAGGCGTCCCTTGAGCTTCTCCGACACTTCGAGCAGCTTGTCGGGTGTCAGTTCGCTGAGGTCGTCGATGTCGACGGCGTCCTCGAGCGCCGAGGTGTCGATGCGGATCTCGCGGGCGTAGTGCTCGACCATCGCGAGCAACTGCGGGGCGAGCCAGCCGGCCTCGGCGAACAGGCGCTGGCGCGCGGTCTCGCGCAGCGTGAGATAGAGAAGGATGTCATCGGCTGAGACATCGAGGCCCTCACCGAATGCCGTGACCGCGGCGGGCAGCACCACGACCCGGGGTTGGGCCAGTAGCTGCAGGCCGATTTCGGTGCCGGTGAGCACCTGCATCGACAACTGCCCGAGCGCCTGGGCGAGTTGCATCGAATACATGGAGCCGGCCATCTGGTTGAGCATCGGGCTGAGCATCGAACTGAGGCCGGCCAACTCGGGTGGCAACCCACTGGAACCGGGCTGCAACAGGCCACCCATCGCCTTGGCCATGCTCGCGGCGATCGGGTCGGTGATGTGCTGCCACGCGGCCATGGTGTTCTCGATCCACTCGGCGCGGCTCCACGCAACCGGTTGGGTGGGCAGACCGGGCACCGCGCTCGCCTTGTCGAGCCACAGGTCGGCGAGGCGTCCCGCGTCGGCCACGCGACGCTGGTCGACCGATGACGGGGTGGGGTCGGGGCCCAGGGTCGCCGTCACCTGTCGGGCGAACTGGCGGGTGCGATCCCAGTTCACCCCCGAAGGGCCGGTGGACTCCCCGCCGCCCATCGCCGAGAGCCGGCTCTGCATCTGCTGCACGAGCGCGGCGAAGTCGATCTCGCCGTTGGGCCCGACGTTGATGCCGAGCTGGCGCAGCAGGTTTGCCAGCTGCTCGTCGGGGCTGTCGCCGTCGCCGCCGGGGAGGAAGGGATTGCTCATACCTCCAGTGTCCCAAACGATCCAAGGCTGTCCCGTCCCACCCGCCGATGTGTTCCGGAACGACCCCGGGGTTTTGTCGCACCCGCGACTGGCGACGGCTGCTTCGGTGCGCGTTGTATGGTTTCGGCCATGACCGAACAGGGCCGTGCCTCCGGGGGCATTCCGCTGGACGCCGGCCCGGGGCGACCGGGGACACCGGGATGACCCGACAGAGTTGGACGGCGCTCACCTCGGCGGTGGCGTTCGTCATCCTCGCCGTGCTCCTGGGGGTGCTCCATGTGCCGTTCGTGGCCTGGGCGCCCGGTGAGACGGTGAATCTGCTCGCCAACGACGCGGCCGGTCACCCGAACATTCAGGTCAACGGGGTGAAGACGTATCCGACCACCGGTGCGCTGCTCATGACCACGGTCTCGGTCACCCGCGTCGACTCCTACCTCAGCCTTCCCGAGGCGCTGGCCGCCTACGTCCTCCCCAGCCGCGACGTGCTGCCTCGCGACGTCGTCTACCCGCCGAGCCTCAGCAACGACCAGGTGCAGTCGCAGGAAGCCGGGATGATGGACACGTCGCAGCAGTCCGCGCTTGTCGCTGCCCTGCGCGCGGCAGGACAACCGGTCAAGGAGATGCCCGTCGTGGCTGCGGTGGTCACGTCCGGCCCGGCGAACGGCAAGCTCCAGCCCGGCGACCTCATCGAGAAGGTCGACGGCACGCCGGTGCAGACCATCGCCAACGTCACCAAGCTGATCGACGCGCACAAGATCGGTGACACCGTCACGATGACGGTGAAGCGGAACGGGGCACCCGTCGGCGTCAGCATCACCACTGTCGCGTCCAACGACGGCAACCCGACGCCGCGCGTCGGTATCCGCATCGCCGTCGGCTACGACCTGCAGGCCAACGCCACCTACGGCATCGACCCGAGCATCGTCGGCCCCAGCGCCGGACTGATGTTCTCCCTCGCGATCTACGACCTCATCACCGAATCCGCCATTGCCGGTGACCGCACGGTGGCCGGAACGGGGGAGATCAGCGCCGACGGAACCGTCAGCCCGATCGGTGGCATCCGCGAGAAGATCGCCGGCGCCACGGCCGCCCACGCCACCGTCTTCCTGGTGCCCGCCGGCAACTGTCCCGACGTCGCGGGGCTCAAGACCTCACTCCAGTTGGTCAAGGTCGACACGCTCGACGACGCGATCTCGGCTCTCAACGCCCTCAAGTCCGCCGACACAGCCAAGGAGGTCCCGCATTGCTGAGTGACGACACCGCCGTGCCCACGCACGCCAGTGAGCCGGACGCCGCCCACGACGCGCTGATCGCGGCCCTGGCCGAGATCGAACGCCACGTGGGCAGGCTGGGCTGGGACCAGCCGGCGCGGTTGTTCGCGCTCGTGCGGACCGACGAGTTGGTGGCCGCCGAGCCGGCGCTGGCGGGTCACCTCACGGTGACCGCCCCCGACGCGTTGTCCTCGATCGAGCAGGAGGACTTCCGCGAGGGTGATGACCTGCAGACCACGCTCGAGCGGATCCAGTGGTCGCAGGCGGTCGCGGGCTGCGCGCTGAGCGTCGAACGCAGCTTCCTGCCCAGCACCTAAGAAGGTGAACTTCCCGACGACGCCGAGGATGCCGCACGACTCGTCGCGGCGCATCCGCAGCGGCAGGACATGAGGGTTGTGGTCGGCGTCCTGCGTGACGGCAGCGCCCACGGCGTCGGGCGCGTGCGCACCCATACCGACGAACTGTTGGGAGGACGCGATCTCGTGCCGGCCCTGGCCCGGATCCTCGCCGGCACCCTGCAGGGCGACGCACCCCGGTCCGGGCCCCGGTCATGAGCGAACGGGCGGACACCCCGCTCATCGGCCTGAGGTTCCCCCGCAGGTGGACCTCCCTGCTGTGGGTGCGAATCCTCGTGTCCCTGGTCGCGCTGATCATCGCTTTCGAGGTGTTCGCCTGGGC
>DAIESZ010000274.1 GCA_027346035.1 Propionibacteriaceae bacterium | reverse complement strand
TTGGCACTGACGGTTGTGCTGGCCGCCACCGGGGCCTGCACGTCCGCGCCGGAGTCGGGTGGGCGGCAGACCAGCGTGGACCCTTCGACCACGAGTACGACGTCCACGTCGGCGACGCCCAGTTCTGCCGTGACGGACCCGACCGGACCGGGCAGCCCCTCGAACACGGTGAGACCGAGCACGGTGGCGCCCACCACGGTGGCGCCCACCACGGTGACACCCACCACGGTGGCACCCACCACCGCGCGGCCGACCCCCACGTACCGGACCATCCTGCGACCGGGGGACGCCGGTCATCAGGTGCGGGAACTGCAGGCGCGCCTACGCCAGATCGGGTGGTTCGACGCGGACGTGACGGACTACTACGGCGCCCGCACCACGGCGGCGGTCGAGGGTTTTCAGGCCAAACGCGGCTACCCAGTGACGGGCATCGTCGACACGCGCACCTGGGATCGGTTGTTGGCCATGACCCGGCCGCCTACCCGCGACGAGCTGGACAACGTCCGTCCGACACCCGCCCCCACCAGGCTCACGTGGGACGTCGACCAGCGCTGCCTCACCGGGCGCGTCATGTGCATCAGCAAGGAGACCCGCATGCTCACGTGGGTCATCGACGGTGTCCCGCAGTACCAGTTCGACGTGCGCTTCGGCAGCTACGAACTGCCCACCCGCGAGGGCACCTTCTTCGTCTACAAGAAGATGGAGTACGTCGTCTCCAACCTTTACCACACGCCGATGCCCTACTCGATGTTCTTCAGCGGCGGACAGGCGGTCCACTACTCCTCGAACTTCGCCCGCCTCGGCTACTCGGGTGCGTCCCACGGCTGCATCAACGTGCGCGACTGGAACGGCATCCAGCGGCTCTACGACGACTCGAGGATCGGCGACAAGGTCGTCGTCCACTGGTGAGCGCACCTTAGGCTGGCGGGATCATCCACCAGCTTCGAGGAGTAACCGTGCTCAAGATCGGATGGAAGGCGTCGGCAGAGCAGTTCGGGCCGCGTGAGCTGCTCGACCTGGCCGTGGCGGCGGAGTCGACGGGCCTGGACTCGGTGTTCATCTCCGACCACTTCCAGCCGTGGCGACACAGAGGCGGACACGCGCCCTTCGCGATGTCCTGGCTGGCGGCCGCGGGCGAGCGCACGGAGCGGGTCACGCTCGGGACATCGGTCATGACGCCGACCTTCCGCTACAACCCGGCCGTCGTCGCCCAGGCGTTCGGCACCCTCGGCGCGCTGCACCCGGGGCGGTTCGTCCTCGGTATCGGCACCGGCGAGGCCCTGAACGAGGTCGCCGTCGGCGCGTCGGGATCGCCGTGGCCGGAGTTCAAGGAGCGGTTTGCCCGCCTGCGCGAGGCCGTCACCTTGATGCGACGGCTGTGGACCGAGGAGCGGGTGAGCTTCGACGGGCAGTTCTACCGCACCCACGACGCGACGGTCTACGACCGGCCCGACACGCCGGTCCCGATCTACGTCGCCGCGGGCGGACCGCTCGTGGCGCGGCATGCCGGCCGGTCCGGTGACGGGTTCATCGCCACCTCCGGCAAGGGCCGCGAGCTGTACGAGGACCAGCTGCTGCCCGCGCTCGACGAGGGCCTGGCCAAGTCCGGCCGGACGCGCGATGATGTCGACCGGATGATCGAGATCAAGCTCTCCTACGACCGCGAGGCGGAGGTGGCGCTGCACAACTGCCGGTTCTGGGCGCCGTTGTCGCTCACAGCGGAGCAGAAGCACGGGACCGACGACCCGGTCGAGATGGAGCGCCTCGCCGACGAGCTGACTGACGAGCAGGTGGCCAAGCGCTGGATCGTCAGCAGCGACCCCGCTGAGGTCGTCGAGAAGCTGCGGCCCTACCTCGACTGGGGTTTCAACCACCTCGTCATCCACGCACCTGGCGACGACCAGGCCCGGGCGCTCGCACAGTTCGGGGCAGACCTGCTCCCCCAGCTGCGGGAGCTCGCCTGACCAGACGCCCCCCCGGAATGCAGCATGGCCCGGGATCCGTGGGACCCCGGGCCATGCGCACGTGGTAGCCCCGACGGGATTCGAACCCGCGCTACCGCCTTGAGAGGGCGGCGTGCTAGGCCGCTACACAACGGGGCCACGTTTCGCGCCGATCTCGTCGGCACAACGGAGAAAAACTTACCGCATCGGCAGGCTTTCTCCGAATCGATCCTCCGCGGAAGACCTTTGCTGGGGTACCAGGACTCGAACCTAGAATGACGGAACCAGAATCCGTAGTGTTGCCAATTACACCATACCCCAAGGGGGTATCACTTCGAGCGCGCCGCAACGGCCTTCACGAGGTGAACCGAGACGAAATACTACCCATGCGACGGCGGCTACCCAAATCGCCCGCCCCGACGGTGCGCAGGGCAGCGGTGAGCTCGGCGAGGGAGCCGATGGTCGGCACGTCAGATGCCCGGAGGGTGGGGCCCTTCCCCGCCCGGTGGTCGCGCGCCGCCGGAGCGTTGGTTCGGCGCAGCCACACCGCCCGCAGGCCCGCGGCCAGCGCCCCGAAGACGTCCCACTCGATGCTGTCGCCGACACACACGGTCTGACTCGGATCGGCCTCGGCGAGCCGACAGGCCTCGAGGTAGGTTCTGGGGTCGGGCTTGCCGAAGCCGAGTGTGTCGGTGGTGACGACGAGGTCCGCGAACCGGTCGGCCAGCCCCAGCGCCTCCAGCTTGATCGTCGTGTCGGGGGTCGTGGAGTTGGTCAGCAGCACGACGCCGATGCCGCCGGTCTCCGCGACCGTGAGCAGGTCGAGCACGTCGTCGAAGAGACGCTGGGCGCGCCGGAAGGCGGGTACGTAGGCCGCGAGGTAGCGCTCGAGGGCATCCTCGGGCAGCGTGACGCCGAAGGCCCCCGCGACGTCGCCGAGCCGCTCGAGGCGCATCCGCTGGCTCGAGATCTCCCCGGCCGCGTAGCGATGGAACCAGCGCCCCGGATCGTCGTAGTAGCGCTGCGCCATGAGCCGGTGCGCGTCGGTCAGGTCGGGCCACAGGGCCTTCGCCGCACAGGTGCCCGCCTGGGTCATCGCGGCCCGCGTGTCCACGATGGTGTCGTCGACATCGAGGACGAGCCCGCGTATGCCGGCCAGCTCGGTCGCAAGGTCGCGCGCGGTCACCGCGCCTGCCCGAGACCGAAGAACGGCAGGGCCGGTCCGACACCCTCGACCCGCACGGCGCGCCCCCTCCCCGACGCTGCCCACGTTCCCTGCTCGAGGCGCAGATGCTGGAGCGTCGCCCCGGAGTGGCTGAGCACCGACTGGTGGCTCTCGACATAGCCGAGTGAGCGGGAGACCCCGAGCGAACCGGCGTTGGCGATCTCGGCGGACGTGATGGCCGCGCGCGCTCCGAGATGACCGAAGGCGAGCTCCAGGACGGCGGCTCTCATCTGCGTCCCGAAGCCCTGTCCGCGGCGCACCTTCGCCAGCCAGGACCAGGAGTCGACCGTCCTCTCGGCGCCGTATTCGGGTCCTTCGAGTGCCTGCATGCCGATGAGCTCACCGTCGCGCCGGACCGCGAACGGGATGACCCAGTCGATGGGCGACCAGAGTCCCATCGCCCGCCAGTATCCCTGCGCGAGGATGGCCCGGC
>DAIESZ010000271.1 GCA_027346035.1 Propionibacteriaceae bacterium | reverse complement strand
TCGAAGGTGCTCCTCTTGTGTGCTGGATCCGGACTGTCGCAAGCCCTATCCTCCCAAGCCAGGAGCACCTTCACCTACTCAACACACCCACCGCAGCCACACCCCCATGAAAGCCCGAGGCTAGTCGGAGGCTCGGCGGTTCGGTGAGGCCCAGCGCGGCGACCGCGGGAGCCGGGGCGAAACAGGAGTGCCCGGGAGGGGAGTCGAACCCCTACAGCCTTGCGGCCAGACGGGTTTGAGCCGTCCGCGTATACCATTCCGCCACCCGGGCCTGACGCCGCACCATCATGCCATACCAGGGGTGGGGACGCGGTCGCGCCTGCACCTGCCCGCGGGCGGTAGCCTGTGGTCGGGCAATTCCGCGTCGAGTTGCCCTCCGGTCTAGGCTGAGTGCACACACTGTCGTGCACCGACAAGGGGAAACGTACGCATATGAGCACCGCCGAATCCACCAGCAGCAAGCGCACCCCGACCACCCCCAAGCCGCGGGTTCTCGTCGCCGAGGACGAAGCGCTGATCCGGATGGATCTCGTCGAGCTCCTCACCGGCGAGGGCTACGACGTCGTCGGGCAGGCCGCCGACGGCGAGCAGGCGCTGGCGATGGCCCGCGAGCTCGAACCCGACCTCGTGGTGATGGACGTCAAGATGCCCAAGATGGACGGCATCACCGCCGCCGAGCACATCGCGGAGGAGCGGATCGCCCCCGTCGTCATGCTCGCCGCGTTCAGCCAGCGCGACCTCATCGAGCGGGCCCGCCAGGCGGGTGCCATGGCCTACGTGGTCAAGCCGTTCGACGCCTCCGACGTGGTGCCGGCGATCGAGATCGCGCTCGCCCGGTTCGAGGAGATCCGCGCGGTCGAGGACGAGGTTGCCGACCTGCAGGAGCGTCTCGACTCCCGGCGCATCGTCGAGCAGGCCAAGGGGCTGCTGATGGAGGGGCTCGGGCTCAGCGAGCCGGAGGCCTTCCGGTTCATCCAGAAGACCGCGATGGACCTGCGCAAGTCGATGCGCGAGGTGGCGCAGGGCGTCATCGACCAGGTCAACGAACAGAAGCCGGCGGCCAAGAAGAAGACGACGTGACCCCGGGCCTGCCCGACTGGCTGGCCGAGCTGCCCTCGCCGCTCGACGACCGAATGGGACTCGAACTGATCGAACTGACCCCCCACCGCGTGGTCGGGCGGATGCCGGTCGCCGGCAACACCCAGCCCGCCGGGCTGTGGCACGGCGGGGCGTCCGGGGTGCTCGTCGAGTCGCTGGCCTCGATGGGGTCGTGGGCGTACGCGCGTCCCGACCGGCTGCCCGTCGGTGTCGACCTCAACGTCACCCACCACCGGGCGGTGCGCGCCGGCTGGGTCACCGGCGTCGCGACCCCGCTGCACCTGGGCCGCACCTCCACCTGCTACGAGGTGGTGCTCACCGACGACGACGGACGCCGCGTGGCCACCGGCCGGCTCACCTGCCGGCTGCTGCCGGTCGAGCCCGCCGAGAGCTGACCGCCGGGGGCGCCGCCGCGACAACCTCGGGGACGTGTCGGCCGGGTTGGCTAGAGTCGGGGTGTGAGTCCCACCCCACCGCCCAGCGCCACCCCTGCGGCGTCCGCCGACCGGCCCCGGCTGCTGCTCATCGACGGTCATTCGGTCGCCTATCGGGCGTTCTTCGCGCTGCCGGTCGAGAACTTCTCCACCTCCACCGGACAGCACACCAACGCGGTCTACGGCTTCACCTCGATGCTCATCAACGTGCTGCGCGACGAGAAGCCGACCCACGTCGGGGTCGCCTTCGACGTCAGCCGGCAGACGTTCCGCACCGAGGCGTACAGCGACTACAAGGCCACCAGGGCTGCCTCCCCCGAGGAGTTCAAGGGGCAGGTCGCCCTGGTCAAGGACGTGCTCGACGCGCTGAACATCGCCCATGTCGAACTCGACGGCTACGAGGCCGATGACATCATCGCCACCCTCAGCGGCCGGGCCGCCGCCGCCGGGTTCGAGGTGCTCATCTGCACCGGCGACCGCGACGCGCTGCAGCTCGTCTCCGACGACGTCACCGTGCTCTACCCCCGCAAGGGAGTGTCCGACCTCGCCCGGATGACGCCGGCGGCGATCGAGGAGAAGTACTTCGTCACCCCCGGCCGCTATCCCGAACTGGCCGCGCTGGTGGGTGAGACCAGCGACAACCTGCCCGGCGTCCCCGGCGTCGGGCCGAAGACCGCGGCCAAGTGGCTGGCCACCTACGACGGCCTCGAGAACCTCGTCCGCCGTCACGCGGAGGTGCCCGGCAAGGCGGGTGAGTCGTTCCGCGAACACCTCGACGACGTCGTGCGCAACCGCGAGCTCAACGCCCTGATCCGCGACCTGACGCTGCCGGTCACCCTGGCCGATCTCGAGCGACGCCAGTGGAACCGCGAGGCGGTGCACGAACTGTTCGACGCCCTCGAGTTCCGGGTGCTGCGCGAGCGCCTGCTCGACACCCTGCCTCAGGACGAACCGTCGAGCGCGGGGGGCTTCGAGGTCAGCGGCGACGTGCTCGCGCCCGGGCAGGTGCGGGCCTGGCTCGACGAGCACGGCCACGGACGCCTCACCGGCCTCGACGTGCTCGGCCAGTGGGCGGCCGGTTCCGGCGACATCACCGCGCTGAGCCTGGCGGCCGCCGACGGCTCCGCGGCGCACCTGACCACCCACCAGCTCAGCCCCGACGACGACGCCGCGCTCGCCGACTGGCTCGCAGATCCGGGCGTGGCCAAGGCGTTGCACGAGGCGAAGGGTCCCACCCTGGCCGCGTGGTCGCGGGGCTGGCGGCTCGAGGGGGTCGCCTGCGACACCCTGCTCGCGGCCTACCTCCTGCGCCCCGACCAGCGCACCTTCGACCTCGCCGACCTGTCGGTGCGCCACCTCAAGCGTGAGCTGCGGGTCGACTCGTCGGCGTCCGGCGACGCCGGCGACCAGCTCGCCTTCGACTTCGGCGCAGACCTGACCGACGCCGAGGCCGCCCAGGCGTCGATGGTGCGCGCCCGCGCGGTCATCGACCTCGCCGATGCCCTCACCGCCGAGTTGGAGGCCCAGGGTGGCCAGCAC
>DAIESZ010000240.1 GCA_027346035.1 Propionibacteriaceae bacterium | reverse complement strand
CGTGGTCTGGCCAACCGCCCGGCCGAACCCGACCACGTTCACGATCATGGCGTGGGTGCGAACCACCTCTACTGCCGGCGGTCGGATCATCGGGCAGGGCAGCTCGACCTGGGCGAAGGACACCAACTCCGACCGGATGCTCTTCCTGGACAATTCGGCCCACGTGGTCTTCGGCTTCTACACTGCCGCGGGCGACTACAGCCTGCGGTCTTCGATAGCGGTGAACGACGACAGGCCGCACTTCCTCGCTGCCAGTCTCGGCCCGACCGGGGCGGCCCTGTACGTGGACGGCGTCCGGGACCAGTTCGACCCCAATCCGCCAGCCACCCAGAAGTACACCGGGAACGAGAAGGTGGATCCTCCTCCGCCACCAGGAGGAAAGGGGAAGCGCACCAGCAAGGGGTACGGGTACTGGCGGGTCGGCTGGGACAACCTGAGCGGTTGGGGTGCGGTGCAGCCGACCGACTTCGGCCTGAACGGCGTCATCGACGAGGCCGCGGTGTTCCAGGGCACCCAGCTCAGCGACGCCCAGATCGCCGGGCTCTGGGCCGCGAACCACTGGTAGGCCTCCCCCGAACGGCCCGCATGCGGCCACGACCGGTCGGTTCCCGGCGCGCCGACTCCCCAAGCCACCCGTTCTGCGGCACTCTGCCTCGCATGACGCAGGAGTCGGTCGTCGTCGACCTCTCACAGCGGATCGTCGAGACGTCCTGGGAGCAGGTCCGCGCGCAGGCCGCCGACCCGGCGACCTCGGCCGCCGAGCTCAGTGCCCTCGCCGGGCACCTCAGCTTCATCGTCCGCGCAGCCGTCGCCGCCCACGCGAACACGCCCGAGGCTGTGCGGGCGCGGCTGGCCGACGACCCACACCCCGCGGTCCGTCGCGCCGTGACCTTGAAAGAGCAAGAAGTCCCTCCCGTCCGCTAGCCCGCCCATGGGACGCTCCTGATGTCCCGAGGCAACGGAGCGAACTGTGGACCTGCTGCTCGTCACCGTCGTCGGCATCATCGCGCTGGCGCTGCTGTTCGACTTCTCCAACGGGTTCCACGACGCCGCCAACTCGGTCGCCACCGTCGTCGCCACCCGGGCGCTGCCCCCAAAATGGGCCGTCTGGTTCTCGGCCGCCTTCAACTTCGCGGTCTACTTCTTCGTCGGGACGGCGGTCGCCAACACGGTGGCCAAGACCGTCGCCAGCGGCCACGAGAGCATCGCCGCGGTGTTCTCCGCCCTGGTGGCCGCCATCGCGTGGAACTACTTCACCTGGTGGGTGGGGATGCCGTCGTCGTCCAGCCACGCCATCATCGGTGGGTTGGTCGGTGCGGGACTGTCCGCCGGCGGCCTGGACGCCGTGAACTGGTCGAGTGTGGAGAAGACGGCGATCGCGATCGTCGTCTCGCCCGCCGTGGCGTTCACCATCTCGTTCCTGGCCATGTTCCTGGTGGCCGCGCTGCAGTGGTCGACCGGCTGGCATGACAACGCCAAGCCGTTCAAGGCGCTGCAGCTGGTCTCCGCTGGCGCCGTCTCGTTCGGCCACGGGGCCAACGACGTCCAGAAGACGATGGGCCTGATCGCCGCACTTCTGGTGGGCGCCGGTTACCTCCACCCGCACGCAGGGTCCACGGCCGTCGTGGTGCCGGAGTGGGTGGCGCTGTCCGCCTACACCGCCATCGCGCTGGGCACGGTGTGGGGTGGCTGGAAGATCATCGAGACGATGGGGCTGCGAATCACCCTTCTGCACGCGAGCTCCGGCGTCGCGGCCAACGTCGGCGCGACCGCCGCGATCTTCGGCGCGACCGCCGTCGGCGTCCCGGTCTCGACGACGCACGCGGCCGCCTCGTCGGTGATCGGCGCCGGGGTCTCGTCGGGTCGGGGCGCCAACTGGCGGGTGGTCACGGAGATGGTGGTGGCCTGGGTGACCACGATTCCGGCCGCGATGGGGCTGTCGTTCGTGGTGTACCGGCTCACCCAGCTGCCCACGGCGGGCGCCTGGGTGGCCGTCGGCAGCGTCCTGTTCGTGCTCGGCGGTGCGATCACCTACGCGATGCGGCACGCCGTGAAGGCCGACGACGTGGTCGCGGAGATCCCCGCGGAGGAGGTGCTGGAGGAGCACCAGCCGGTCCACCCGCACCTCGAGGGCCACGGCGCGATCGACTGACCGGAGCCGCCTGGTCGGCCCACCCCTAGCCACCAGCCCGGTGCGCGCGGTATCAAGGAACGGCCGTCTGGCCCCGGAGGAGCCGATGACCGACCAGCCGCACGAGCAGACGCTCATCCAGTCGGTGAGCCGTGCCCTGCGGCTGCTCGAGGCCGTGGCCGAGCTCGACCAGAGCGGTGCGTCGGCCAAGCGGCTGGCCAGGGCGACCGGCCTGGCGCTGCCCACCACCTACCACCTGCTGCGGACCCTGGAGCACGAGGGCTACCTGCACCGCGGCGAGGACGGCGCGTTCCGTCTGGGGCCGCGCGTCGAGCTGCTCACCGAGCACGGCCGCGCTGCGGGGGTGGCCTCCCGGGTCCGGCGCATCCTCGAGGGGCTGCGCGACCAGACGCACGCCGCGGTGTACCTGGCCATGTACGACGAGGGCGAGATCCTGGTCGCGGACGTCGCCGACGGTGCGGCCACGCCACGGATCGACCTGTGGGTCGGGCTGCACGAGGCGGCACACGCCACGGCGCTCGGCAAGAGCATCCTGGCCAACCTCGACGCGTCGGCTCGGGCCGACTACCTGGCCCGGCACCGACTGGAGCCGCTCACCCGGCGCACCGTGGTGAGCCGGCCCCGGCTGGAGGAGGAGCTCGCCGGCAGCGGACGGGTGGCCTTGGACCGCGAGGAGTACAGCAACGGCGTGATGTGCCTGGCCTGCCCGGTCAGGATCCCCGGCTCCCAGCTCGTGCCACCTCTTGTCGGTGCGCTGGGCGTCGCCGTGGCGGTCCCTGCCGGTGAGGGGACCGGACGACGGAAGCCTCCCCCGACCGACATCGGGGTGCTCGAGTCGGCGCTGGAGGTCGGCGCGGCACGCGTCTCCCGGGCACTCGCGCTCGTCGACGCCGGCTGACGCCGGCCTATCACCATCTGAAACCGACGCCCTTGCCGTCGTCCCGGAGCGGCGGAAGCCTGGGCTTACCCAGCCTCACGCACCGGGAGGTCCCATGGACGACGAGCTGCGCCGCGGCTTCTACCGGCAGATGGTCCGCATCCGCACCTACGAGGAGGCGATCCGCGGGGACTACCACGCGGACAAGACCCCGGCGTGGGACATCGGCGCCGGCCTGATCCCCGGCGAGATGCACCTGGCGGCCGGCCAGGAGCCGGTCGCGGTCGGGCTGTGCGCCCACCTCACGGCGGACGACGCGCTCACCGCGCCGCACCGGCCGCACCACCTGGCGCTGGCCAAGGGCGTGGACATGCGCAAGATGACCGCCGAGATCTACGGGCGCGAGACCGGGCTGGGCCGCGGCAAGGGCGGCCACATGCACCTGTTCGACCAGCACTTCTCCTGCTCGGGGATCATCGCCGAGGGCATGCCGGTCGCCGTCGGCCAGGCCTTCGCGTTCCACCGGCGCGGGACGACGAACGTCGCGGTGGCCGTCGCCGGTGAGGGCGCCGCCAACCAGGGTGCCTTCCACGAGTCGCTCAACCTGGCTTCGCTGTGGAAGCTCCCCGTCGTCTTCGTGATCGAGGACAACGACTGGGCGATCTCGGTGCCGCGGGACGCGTCCACCTCGGTGCCCAGCAACGCCACCAGGGCCGCCGCGTACGGAGTGGCCGGCGAGCGGGTCGAGGGCAACGACATCGAGGCGGTGTATCAGGCCGCCGGCCGGGCGGTCACCCGGGCGCGCGCCGGCGAGGGGCCCACGCTGCTCGAGGTCCACACGGTCCGGCTGTGGGGCCACTTCGAGGGCGACGCTCAGGCCTACCGCGGTGACGAGCTCGCGGTCGCCGAGTCACACGACCCGATCCCGGCCTACGAGGCCAAGCTGCGCGCCGACGGAGTCCTGGACGACGCCGCGGTGCAGGCGATCCGCGCCGAGGCCGCGGCGGAGGTCGCCGACGCCATCGCGTTCGCCAAGTCCAGCCCGGAGCCGTCGCCCGCGGCGGCCTACGAGCACGTCTTCGTCTGACCGCGGCCGCGAGGACCAGGAGGAACCATGACCGTTACCGACCAGCCGGCCGCAGCCTCGGCCACCCGCCGGCTCACCACCGCGAAGGCCATCTCCGAGGCGATCGCCCAGGAGATGGAGCGCGATCCCGAGGTCTTCGTGATGGGCGAGGACGTCGCCGCGTACGGCGGCATCTTCGGCGCCACCACCGGGCTGCTCGACCAGTTCGGACCGACCCGGATCATCGACACCCCGATCTCGGAGACCGGGTTCATCGGCGCCGGCATCGGGGCCGCCGTCGAGGGCATGCGGCCGATCGTCGAGCTGATGTTCGTCGACTTCTTCGGCGTGTGCATGGACCAGATCTACAACCACATGGCCAAGATCCACTACGAGTCCGGCGGCAACGTCACCGTGCCCATGGTGCTCATGACCGCCGTCGGCGGCGGGTACTCCGACGGCGCGCAGCACTCCCAGTGCCTGTGGGGCACGTTCGCGCACATGCCCGGCCTGAAGGTCGTCGTCCCGAGCAACCCGTACGACGCCAAGGGGCTGATGATCTCCGCGATCCGCGACGACAATCCGGTGCTGTACATGTTCCACAAGGGCGTCATGGGGCTGCCCTGGATGGCGAAGAACCCACGGTCGATCGGTCCGGTGCCGGAGGAGTCCTACGAGGTGCCCATCGGCAAGGCCGCGGTGGCCCGGCCCGGTCGGGACGTCACCGTCGTCAGCCTGTCCCTGTCGCTGCAGCGCTGCCTGGACGTCGCCGACGAGCTGGCCGGGGAGGGGCTCGAGGCCGAGGTCATCGACCTGCGCTCGGTCGTCCCGCTGGACCGGCAGACCATCCTCGAGTCGGTTGGCCGGACCGGCAAGATCGTGGTGGTCGACGAGGACTACCGCTCGTTCGGCCTGTCGGGCGAGATCGCCGCGACGATCGCCGAGTCCGACCCTGGCCTGCTGCGGGCGCCGTTCACCCGCGTGGCCTACCCCGACGTCCCGGTGCCCTACGCCCGGCCGCTGGAGTACGAGGTGCTGCCCACGCCTCGGCGGATCCGGGACGCGATCGTGTCGGTCGCCGGGCGGTGAGCGTCGAGATCGTCTTCCCGGCGCTGGGCAAGGACCCCGACCAGCAGGGCGTGGTGGCGACCTGGCTGGTCCGTGACGGCGAGCCCGTCACGGCCGGCCAGATCATCGCCGAGGTCGCCGTCGACAAGGTGTCGGTGGACGTCGAGGCTCCCGCGGCGGGGACGGTGCGGCTGCTGGTGCCCGAGGAGGGCGTGGCCACCCCGGGGACGGTGATCGCCCGCATCGAGTAGCCGCGCGCGCCAACGGGATCCGGGTCCGGTCAGGGGCAGGGGTAGTCGGCGTCGAAGGTGCTGCCGCTGATCGGCACCGTGTACTGGAACAGGCTGATGCCACCGGCCTGCCCGGTCAGGAAGTTGATGGCATTCGTGCAGCCAGCGGTGAAGCCGGCGGAGTACGAGGTGCTGGCCGGCACCCAGGTGGGCGTGCTCGACAGCGGGAAGCCGGCGTTCGGGTCGGTGGTCGACGCGTTGCCCGGGCCGCCGGTGATCGAGTTCCACGAGTACTCCGACGCGTAGATCCCCACCGACGTCACCCCGACGGCCTTGAGCGCGTCGGACATGCCGCGCAGCGCCGCGATGTCGTTGTCCTGCGAAGCAGGGGTGTTCCCGTAGTAGGTCTCGAGCGTCTGCCAGCTGTTGCCCGTCTCGACGTCCAACCACCACGGCAGCTTGGTCACGTCCAGGCCAGCGGGTGCTGCCGCGGTCGCCGTGTTCAGCGCATCGGTCGCCGCCCGCCAGCCGTAGACGTAGGAGCAGGCCGTGGAGTTGGCGTCGGAGTAGTTGCAGGTCTGCCCGCCCTCGGTGGCCGTCGGGTTCGTGGCCGACACCGGCCACTTCGAGGAGTACTGCGGGCCAGGGTCGCCGGTGTTGACGTACAGCGCGGGCGCGTTCTTGGCCCAGCTCAGCTGTGTCGACAGGCACGGGTTCGCCGAGTAGACGATGCCGTCGGTGACCCCGACGATCCCGAGCGCCCCCGCTGGCGGGAAGCTGGACGGGCACTGCGGGTAGGAGATGTCGTAGCCGGCGTTGACGAACCACCAGAACTGCGCCGAGGCGGTGCTCATGGTGACGGTGTCGGTCACCGTGACCGTGACCCGGTACTGCACAGCCGTGGTCGGCGTGCCCGAAACAACGCCCGTCGCCGCGTCCATGACCAGGCCCGGTGGCAGGTTCGATGCCGCGTAGCTCAGCGAGTCCCCACTCGGACCGGTGGCCGCGATCTGCAGAGAAGTCCCGACCCCCTGGGTCGCCATCTGCTCACCGGGATTGGTCACCGCGAGCGACGAACCACCCTTCGGCCGTCCGCCCCCACCACCGCCGCCTTTGGTCCCGCCGCCGTGGCCGGCCGCGAACGCCGGGAGAGCGGAGCCCAGCAGCATCACCCCCAGCATCGCTGCGGCGAGCCCCACTCGCCGCACTGACCTGACCGGAACCTCTCGAACCGCGAGCATGACGACCCCCGTGTGAGTGACCGCCCCGCTGGACGGCCGGCCGCCCAGCCTTCCACAGCCGGTCAGACTCGGATGTCAGGTGCGGGCCAGGTCATCGCCGAACGGCGCGTGGTCGGCGCTCAGGGGATGCGGTCCTCGATCTCCCAGG
>DAIESZ010000188.1 GCA_027346035.1 Propionibacteriaceae bacterium | reverse complement strand
CCGGACTCATCACGCCATGATGCCAGGCTCCCGCCCCCGCTCGCTGCACTCGTCCGGATGCCGGACGCCGGCCACCCGGCGCCTACGCTCGAGGTGTGCCCACCAGAGCAACCACTCCCCTCCATCGGCTCTCGGCGCTGCTGCGCCGCACGCCGCTCGTGCCGTCGCGACCCGACCGGGTCATCCTCGAGATGGACCTCGACCGGGGCGTGCTCAGCCAGGCCCCCGACAATCCGCTGGCCGCGATGCGCAGCCTCAACGCGGCGAGCATGCGCGCGCTGCGGGACGGGTTGAGCGAGGCGGCATCCGACGACCGCGTGCGCGGACTCATCCTGCACATCGGCACCTGCCCACTCACCCCCACCCAGCACGACGAGCTCGGCGACCTCGTCGAGGCGTTCGGCGACCACAAGCCGACCATCGCCTACAGCGAGACCTTCGGGGAACTGGGCAACGCGCTGATGGCCTACCGGCTCGCGAGCCGCGCGCAGCAGGTGTGGCTGCAACCCACCGGCGGTCTGGGGCTGTTCGGCGTCCACCTCGAGATCGTGTTGCTCCGCGGCGGACTGGAGAAGCTCGGCGTCGAGATGCAGATGAGCAAGCGGCACGAGTACAAGACCGCGGCGGACCAGTTCGCGGCACTCGAGGTCAGCCCGGCCAACCGGGAGATGACCGCCCGGATCGCCGACTCGATCGTCGACGTGTCGGTGGAGGTGATCGCCCGACGCCGCGGGGTGGACGTGGACGCCGTGCGCGATGCGATGGCCAACTCCCCCCTGAGCGCCCCGGAGGCGCTCGAACGCCACCTCGTCGACCACCTGGGCTATCGCGACGAGGTGTACGCGTTCGCTCGATCCTCCTGGGAGGTTCCGGTTCCGGAGGACGCCGAGCACGACGAGACGCTCCGGTTCGTGCACCGTTACGGCCGGCACGGCTCCCCTCTCGCCGACCTCGCGCAGAGACTGACGCCGGCGAGACCCGGTGACGCGACCGTCGCGGTCGTCCCGGTACATGGCGCGATCGCCGCCGGGCGCAGCCAGCAGGCGGGAGTCGGCGGCGCCACGGCCGGCGCCGACGAAGTGTGCGAGCGCCTGCGCGCGGCGGGCCGCGACCACGACGTCAGGGCCGTGATCCTGCGGGTCGACAGTCCGGGCGGCAGCTACACGGCCTCCGACCAGATCTGGCGGCAGGTCCACCTGCTCCGCGAGCAGGGCACGCCGGTGGTGGCGTCCATGGGTGACGTCGCGGCGTCCGGTGGCTACTACGTGGCGATGGCCGCCGCCGAGATCGTCGCCAACCCCACCACCCTGACCGGGTCGATCGGTGTCTTCGCGGGCAAGGCGGTCACCCGGGGATTGTTCGACAAGCTCGGGCTGGTGCGGGAGGCCGTCGAACGGGGACCCCGCGCCGGCATGCTCCGCGGAGACGACGAGTTCACCCCCGACGAGTGGGAGGTGCTCAACCGGTGGCTCGACGCCGTTTACGACGACTTCACCCACAAGGCCGCCACTGATCGCGGGCTGGCGCACGACGCGCTGGAGTCCCTGGCCCGTGGCCGGGTCTGGACGGGGGCCGACGCCAAGGAACGCGGGCTGGTCGACCATCTGGGTGGCATGGACGCCGCGATCGGTCGCGCCTGTGCGCTGGCCGGGCTCGACCGCGACCATGTGAACCTGCGGGCGGTGCCGTCGATCCCGCTGCTGAGCCGGTTCCGCCCGGCGTCGTCGAGCGAGTCGGCCGGCCGGACCGCGATCCCGTCCGGTGGTCACGCCCCACTCCGGTGGGCGGGGGCGGGGGCGATCGCCGGAGCCGTGGACGCCGTGGGAGCCCTGACCGCTCCCAGCGGCGTGCTCACCTGCCCTTGGCGGATCACGATCGGCTGACGCGGGTGCGGCGGACACCGACACGCCGCGCGCCGCCGCGATCAGGTCCGCTCGAGCCACTCCCCCGCTGCCGCTTCCTCGCCCTGACGCTCGGTCTGCGTGACCAGATCGGCCAGCAGGTCGTGGCGTTCGTCGGGGTCGTCGCGCACCAGCCGTTCGGCGACCTCGCGGGCGTCGGCGATCAGCCCGGCGTCCTCGATCACCCGCACCAGTCGCAGCGACGACTTCGTACCCGCCTGGGCCGAGCCCAGCACGTTGCCCTCGCGGCGCTGGAGCAGGTCGAGTTCGGCGAGCCGGAACCCGTCGCGGGTTTCGGCCACGGCCACCAGCCGACTCAGCGCGGTGTCGGATGTCGACGACGTGACCAGCAGGCACAGCCCCGGGTGCTCGCCACGGCCGATCCGCCCGCGGAGCTGATGCAGTTGGGAGACACCGAATCGGTCGGCGTCGAGCACGACCATGACGCTGGCGTTCGGCACGTCGACACCCACCTCGATGACCGTGGTCGCCACGACCACGTCGATCCGGCCGCTCGCGAAGGCCGACATCACGGCGTCCTTCTCATCGGCGGGCAGCCTGCCGTGCAGGAGTCCCACCCGCAGCCCGTGCAGAGGGCCGCTGGACAACCGCTCGTAGGTCTCGATCGCCGACGCCATCGGCGCGGCGTCGACCCCGGTGGAGCCGTCATCGGCCGCACCGTCATCGGCCGCACCGTCGGCGGGAAGCGGGTCGCCCGGGTCGATGCGTGGACACACGATGAACGCCTGGCGCCCTGCGGCGACCTCCTCGCGGATGCGCTCCCAGGCGCGCTCGAGCCAACCGGGATGCGCGGCGATCTCGACGACGGTGGTCTGCACGTCGCTGCGCCCGGCGGGGATCTCGGTGAGGGTCGAGGTGGCGAGGTCGCCGAACGCGGTCATCGCGATCGAGCGGGGAATGGGGGTGGCGGTCATCACCAGTTGGTGGGCCGACGACCCGTCGGGACGGCGGCCGAGGCTCGCCCGCTGGCGGACGCCGAATCGATGCTGCTCGTCGACGATGACCAGGCCGAGGTCGGCGAAGCGGACGCTGGCCGAGAACAGCGCGTGGGTGCCGATGACCAGACCGGCCCGGCCACTGGCGATCGCCTCCCGGACCGCCGTCGCCGCCGCCGCGCCGAGCGAGCCGGTGAGCAGCACGACCTCGGTGGCGCCCTCGGGTGCGCCGAGGACCTGTCCGTCGCCGAGGTCGCCGAGCAGCGTGCGGATCGCGCCGTAGTGCTGCGACGCGAGCACCTCGGTGGGGGCGACGAGTGCCGCCTGACGCCCGGAGTCGATGGCCCGCAGCATCGCCCGCACGGCGACGACGGTCTTGCCGGAGCCGACCTCGCCCTGCAGGAGCCGCCGCATGGGATGGGGTTGGGCGAGTTCGTCGAGGATCTCGTCGCAGACCTCCTGCTGACCGTCCGTGAGCCGGAACGGGAGGCGGTCGTCGAACTGGTCGAGGATGCCGCCCGGGGTGCCGGTGAGGCGTGGCGCCGCGTCGCCGGCGGATCGCTGCCTCCTGCGGGCCATCACCAGTTGGAGGGCGAGCGCCTCGTCGAATCTCAGCCGGTCGAGCCCCGCGGAGGCCTCACGTCGGGTGGCGGGACGGTGGACGCCGTGGTACGCGGCGTCCTCGTCGACCAGCCCGCGCGACGACCGGACCCATTCGGGCAGTGGGTCGCCGAGCCGGCCGACGTGGTCGAGCACCAGTTCGACGGTCTCGGCGACATTCCAGGTGGGCAGCTTGGCGGTGGCCGGGTAGAGCCCGATGAGGCCGTCGCGGCTCACCTGGTCGGCCATCGCGCGGTGCGTGCGGGCCCGGTGGCCGGTGATCGTGCCGAACTCGTCGACGAGCACGAAATCGGGGTGGGCCAGTTGCGGGTGACCGCCGAAACTGCCGACCCGCCCGACGAAGATCGCCCGGGCGCCCCGGGTGAGCTGCCTGCTCCACGACGAGATGTAGCGTTCACGCCCGAAGAAGGTGGCGGTGATCGTCGTGCGATCGTCGGTGAGCACGACCTCCAGTCGCCTGCGCGGCTCCTGGCCGGCCATCCGCGTGTCGTGGACCTTCGCCACGATCGCGACGTCTTCGCCCTCGACGAGTTCGGACAGGTCGCTGGTCTCTGTTCCCGACAGGTATCGCCGAGGCACCAGGCGCAGCAGGTCACCCGCGCTGCGGACGCGCAGGCCCGCGAGGGCCGCGGCCGTCTTGTCACCGACGATCTCGGCAAGGTCACGGTTCAGTTCGGCGAACTGTCGGGTGCGCCACGGGCCGGGCACGGGCGGAGTCACGGGTGCTGGCACGGGCAACAGGCTACAAGTGACCCCCGACAGACCGGGAGCCTCGCCGCGCCCGGCAGCACCCCCGGCGAGCGCCGGACACGCAGCAACGCCGGTCCCGCGAGAGAACCGGCGTTGTGGTGGTCGTCGGCGTCACCAGGTGACGCCGACGAGGTCAGTGGGCGACCTTACCGGCCTTCAGGCA
>DAIESZ010000178.1 GCA_027346035.1 Propionibacteriaceae bacterium | reverse complement strand
CCACCATGACTGACGTGCGCGACACCGAACAGATGTCCGAAACGCCCGGTCCCGGTCGATTCGCGGCCCTCGACGAATCCGAATGCTTCGCCCTCCTGGGCTCCCAGCGCGTCGGACGCATCGCCCTGCCCGATCCCTCGGTCCCCGACGGGCAGGGCATCGTGGTGCTACCCGTGGCCTACGTGCTCACCGACGACGGTGTGATCGGGATCCTCACCGGTGCCGCCGGCGTCCTGGGCGGACTGCGGACCTCCGGTCGGATCGTCGGGTTCGAGATCGACGACATCGACGTCGAGACCGCCACCGGCTGGAGTGTGCTGGCCGCCTGCCACACCGAGGAGATCGACCCGGGCCTGCTGGGTTCCCTGCGTCCGTGGCCTGGTGGGGAGCGCCACCTGGCGATCGGCCTGCGCGTCGACCGGCTCAGCGGACGGATCGTGTCGCGGGCCGAGTGAACGAGGCGTCACCAGCTCGTAATGTGCCCGTCACCACGGGATTTGTCGGCGGCAATGGCACGCCGGGCCTCCAGCGGGACTAGTCTCGGCCGTGAGGGTGCAGGCCCCGGCACAGCCGCCGGGTGATGCGCGACCGGACTACGGCAGGAGGCTGAGATGACCGATGAACCCGTCGTGAGCGGTGCCGAGCAGCAGGCGGTCGACACTAGACCGATGATCCTCGTGGGCGTCGACGGATCCGAGGACGGCCTGCGGGCCACCCGGTACGGCGCGAGAGTCGCCGGCACGCGCGCCCGGTTGCACCTTGTCCATTCCGTCGACGATGCCGTGCTGGCCGGCGCCTGGGGCGTCGTCTACGATCCCACCATCCTGCAGCAGGCGGGCGAGAAGGCCACCGAGGTCGCCGTGGCCGCCGCGCTCGAGACCGGAATAGACCCCGGTCAGGTCACCTCCGAGGTGGTGCTCGGCAACGCCGCCGCAGTGCTGGCCCGCCAGAGCGAGAAGGCCGCGCTGATGGTGCTCGGACGCCGTTCGGTCAGCGGGATCGAGCGGATGTTCGTCGGGTCCACCAGCGTGGCAGCGGTGGCCGCGGCCCACTGTCCGACCGTGATCGTGTCGCAGGCGGTCAATCCGGATCCCACCGGCCAGTACGGCCGGGTGGTTGTCGGGCTCGACGCCGGACCGCACGCCGGTCGCACCCTCGAATGGGCGATGGCCGAGGCGCAGGCCCGCGGGGCGAAGCTCGAGGTGGTCCACGTGTCCGAGCCCAAGTCCACCGGGTTCTTCGGGCGCGGCGCGGTCACCGAGGAGGCCAAGCAGACGCAGATGCGGGCGGCCCGGCAGGGCGTCGACGAGCTCGTCGGAGCGGCCCGGGCGAAGATGCCCGATGTCGAGGTGTCGGTCGAGATCCTCTACGGCAATCCGGTCGATGCCCTGGTCGGACGCACCGGACACGCCGACCTCCTGGTTCTGGGGGTTCAGGAGCCCGGGCCCGGGCGTGCCGTCGGCGGCACAGTGCGCGGGCTGATGGCCCACTCGCAGTCGCCGATCTGCCTGATCCCCTGAGCCGACCCGGGGGAGACCGCGTCGATGGGGCCGGGGAGCGCACGCTCCCCGGCCCCGCTCCATTCAGGGAGCATTCAGGGTTCCGCACAGCTGACACACAGGTTCCTCAGAGCCATCTGACAGTGCCCGGGTATGGTCTATTTCCGGCCCGGGAGAATTCGGTCAGGGGCCCACGGAAAGCGAGATGTGATGTTCGGTCAGCCCCCTGAGGATTCACCCGCGACGGCGGACCCGGTCACGCCCGGGAGGAGGCGGCGGCCCAGGCGTCGCGCTCTCCTGATCACCGGCGTCACGGTGCTGGTCGTCGCACTCGCGGTCGGAGGCTGGTGGTGGAGCCGGTCCCGCACGGCATCGGCCGCGACGGTGACGACGATCACCTACACGGTGCAGCCGACCACCCTGCAGCAGTCGGTGACCACCACCGGCACCTTCGCGCCGGCGGTCCAGGACAACCTGTCGTTTCCGGCATCGGGCGAGGTGACCAGCGTCCGGGTGGCCGTCGGGCAGAAGGTCGGCAAGGGCCAGGTGCTCGCCACTCAGGACACCACGGCCCTGTCGGCCGCGGTGACCAGCGCCCAGGCCACGCTGGACGCCGCCCAGACCGAGCTTTCCAGCCTTCAGTCGAGTTCCTCGACGACCGCCACCCAACTCAGCGCCGCCCAGGCCGCCGTCGCCTCCGACCAGGCGAAACTCAGCCAGGCGCAGCAGAACCTCGCCGGCGCCACGATGACCTCCCCGATCAGCGGGACCGTCGCCCAGGTCAACCTCACCGCCGGCACGACGGTGAGCGGCGGCACCTCCACGACCGGCTCCGGTGGCTCCGGCAACGCAGGCGGGTCGGGGCAGTTCGGCGGATCATCGTCGGGCAGCGGCTCGTCGAGTTCGAGCGCCGAGGTCGTGGTCGTCGACACGTCGTCGTGGATCGTCAACGCGACCGTCGGGGCCGCCGACCTTCCGAGTCTCAAGGCCGGCCTCCAGTCCACGATGAACCTGTCGGCGGCCACCACGACCACGAGCGGGTCGGGAGTCAGCCGGTTCGGAGGCTTCGGAGGCTTCGGCGGCGGATTCGGTGGCCTCGGCGGTCTCGGGACGACCACCCGGTCGAGCGGGTCCGGCTCAGCGGGCACCTCCCGGGGTACGACGACCTCGGGCGGCGCCGCGCAGGCCGCACAACTCGTGTTCGGCACCGTGCAGAGCGTCAGCCAGATCGCCTCGAGTTCCAGCGGTACCGCCGCCTTCCCGGTGACGATCAAGGTCACCGGCAAGCCGAGTGGCGTCTACATCGGCTCCACCGCCTCGGTGTCGATCCTGGTCAGGCAGGTGACCAACGCCATCGCGGTGCCGACGCTGGCCATCACCGACGTCTCCGGCCAACCGACGGTCCGGGTCCAGGCGAACGGCACGACCGTCGATCGCCAGGTGACGCTGGGCGAGGTGTTCGGGCAGCAGACCCAGATCACCAAGGGCCTCAGCGCTGGTGACGTCGTGGTCTTCGGCACCCGGACGGGAACCTTCGGGGGCGCCGGGTTCGGGGCGCGAGCCGCGGGCGGCGGGGCGGGTACCCGGGCCAGTGCCGGCTCGTCGGCCGGGGGGCGCTGACCATGACCCTCACCCAGGGCGGGGACCCCCGCGTCATCGACGGGCTCGACCCGGAGCCGATCGTCGACCTCGATGAAATCCGCAAGACCTACTCCGCGGGGTCGGTGGCGGTCGAGGCGTTGCGGGGGGTCAGCCTGCGCGTCGACGTGGGGGAATACCTCGCGATCACCGGGCCGTCGGGGTCGGGCAAGTCGACGCTGATGCACATCATCGGCTGCCTCGACGTGCCGACCAGCGGCACGTACCTGCTGTCCGGGCAGGACGTCAGCACGATGACCGAACGTGAGCTCGCGCACGTGCGCAACCGTCGGATCGGATTCGTGTTCCAGCAGTTCAACCTGCTGGCGTCCCTGACCGCGCTGCGCAACGTCGAACTGCCCCTGGTCTACGCCGGCGTCCCCGCGGCGGACAGGGCGCGCCGTGCTCTGCAGGCGCTGGACGCCTTGGGCCTCGGCGACCGGGTCGACCACCGGCCTGGCCAGTTGTCCGGAGGCCAGCAGCAGCGCGTGTCGGTGGCCCGGGCCCTGGTCAACGACCCCGACCTGATCCTCGCCGACGAGCCCACCGGCAACCTCGACTCGGTCGCCACGCGCGACGTGCTGGCACTGTTCGACGAGCTGCATGCCTCCGGGCACACGATCGTGCTGATCACCCATGAGCACGACGTCGCCGCGCGGTCGGGCCGGCAGGTCTCCGTCCGGGATGGGCTCCTGGTGCACGGCGAGGGCATCGACGACCTCACGCTGGCGGCCGGGGTGCGCGGATGAACCCCCTCGAGACCCTGCGCACCTCGATCAGCGCGATCCTGTCCCGGAAGATGCGCTCCGGGCTGACGATGCTCGGCATCCTCATCGGCGTCGCGGCGGTCATGCTCACCGTCGGCCTCGGCCAGGGCGCGCAGCAGACGGTGGCCTCCGAGATCAACTCCCTGGGGTCCAATCTGCTCGTCGTCACGCCCGGCAGCTCGACCTCGAGCAGCGGCGTCCGGGGCGGCTTCGGCAGTGCCACGACCCTCACCCTGTCCGACGCGAACCTGCTCGCCGACCAGAACAACTGCCCCGACATTTCCGCGGTCGCCCCGATCATGAGTTCGTCGCAGTCGGTGACGAGCGCGACATCCAACTGGACGACGTCGCTGGTGGGCACCACGCCCGGCTGGCTTCCGGTGCGCGCCCGCACCGTCACGTCGGGCCGGTTCTTCACGTCGCAGGAGTCGTCCGACGGCGCCACGGTCGCGGTGATCGGCAGCACGACCGCCTCGGAGCTGTTCACCGGGTCGCCGGTCGGCCAGTCGGTGACCGTCAACGGGACGACCTTCACGATCATCGGCGAACTCAACACCGCGGGCTCGTCGATCGCCGGCAACCAGGACGACACGCTCCTCATCCCGATCTCGACCTTCGCCGAGCGCATCGCCTCCAGCGCGCAGGTGGGCAGCATCTCGTCGATCTACCTCGAGGCGTCCGGGCAGTCCACCCTGTCGGCCGCCTACCAGGAGGCGGAGCAGGCCCTCGACACCGCCCACGGCACCACCGCGGACGCCGCCGACTTCAGCATCGCCAGCCAGGCATCGCTCGTGCAGACCGCCACCTCGACCTCACGGACGCTGACCGTGCTGCTCGGCGGTATCGCGGCCATCTCGCTCCTCGTCGGAGGCATCGGGGTGATGAACATCATGCTCGTGTCGGTGACCGAGCGGATCCGTGAGATCGGCCTGCGCAAAGCACTCGGTGCCACGCCCGCGGTGATCCTGCGCCAGTTCCTCACCGAGGCGAGCCTGCTCGGACTCATCGGAGGCGCCCTCGGCGTGATCGTCGGCGTCATCGGGGCCCGGCTGCTGCCGGGGCTCATCAGCCAGCCGGTGTCGGTGTCGCCGGTCGCCACGGTGGGCGCCCTGCTGGTGTCGCTGCTCATCGGAATCATCGCCGGGGTCTACCCGGCCTCGCGGGCCGCCCGGCTCGCCCCCATCGACGCCCTGCGAATGGAGTGACTCCCGTCATGACCACTTTCCACCCCGCCGACCGCGGCCGGTTCGTCCGGCAGGTCTCCACCCTCATCGTCGCGGGCACATCGGTGCTCGCGCTCGCCGCCTGCGGGGGCAGCACCCCCCAGGCCGCCGCGCAGCAGCCCCGGAGCTCGGCCGCAGCAGGCGGCGGCTCGGGTCAGGCAGCCGTCGCCCGGACGCCGGGTGTCTCCGGCCTCATCGCGGCCTGGGCGAACAACACCATGCAGGTGCAGAGTGCCAGCGCGCAGACGGCGGTGACCCTCACGGCCAAGACCCGGATCACCGCGGACAGGCCGACCACCGCGAAGGCGGTGACCGTCGGATCGTGCGTGACCGTGCGGGACGCCACCGCGCAGGCCGTCGCCGGGGCAACGGCGTCCCCGCAGCCCACCGCGCCGTCGACCGGGCCGATCACCGCGACCACCGTGCAGATCCGCCCCGCGGTCAACGGCTCCTGCACGACATTCCCGACCGGCTTCGCCTCGGGATCGTTCACCCCCCGCGCACGACCGTCGGGGGCGCCGTCGGGGTTCCAGGGCCGGGGATTCGGCGGACAGTTCCGGGCCTTCGGAGCCACCGGCCAGGTGGCCTCACTCACCTCGACCGGCTTCGTCGTCACCGAGGACCGCGGCGGATCCACCTCGTCG
Organism: Propionibacteriaceae bacterium; assembly: GCA_027346035.1. Lineage (GTDB taxonomy): Bacteria > Actinomycetota > Actinomycetes > Propionibacteriales > Propionibacteriaceae > JAJYQH01. The sequence goes on along the minus strand of DAIESZ010000178.1, from coordinate 2,623 downwards.
GTGAGCGTGCTCACCGGTACGTCGACCACCTACACCACCATCGGCGCCGTGACGCGATCGGCCATCACGACCGGTGAGTGCGCGGTCGCGACCGGCCCGTCCGATTCCACGGGTGCCGTGACGGCGACGACGCTGGTGCTCAGCCAGCCGGTGAACGGCAGCTGCACGACAGGCTTCGGGTTCGGCGGGGGTGCCCGGCGCAATGGCTGATCCTCGCTCACGAGCCAGCCGTCGACGGCTGGCCACCATCTCCGGCGCCGTCGCCGTGCTGCTGGTCATCGGAGTGATCGGCTTCCTCGCCGCACGCACCCCCGCGACGGCGCTCGCCTCGTACCGCACCGTGACACCGTCGCGGGGTGCGGTCGACCAGGTGATCTCCACCAACGGCACGTTGACGCCCGTGTCGCAGGTCGTCGCCGCGTTCCCGACGTCGGGCAGGGTGACCTCCGTGCTCGTCACCGCCGGGCAGAAGGTGACCCAGGGCCAGAGGCTGGCGACGATGGACACCACCCCGCTGAAGGCGGCGGTCCTGGCCGCTGAGGCCACCGTGGCCCAGGACGAGGTGGCGATCGAGACCGACCAGACGTCGATCGCCAACGGCACCACCGGGGCAACCACCACCCCGGTCGCCACATCCCCCACGGCCACCCGGACGACCAGTTCGACCAGCACCACGTCACCGGCGACCTCGCCGACCGGCCAAAAGCCGGCGCCGTCGACCCGTACCGGCGCGCGCACCGGGTCGGGTGGCACGTCGGCCACCGCGCTGCTCGCGAGCGTCGCCACCGCCCAGCGACTCGTCAACCAGACCTGCTCCATGGTGCTCAGCGGCCTCGCCGGCGGCGGTCCCGGTGCCGCGCCGTCAACCGGCCACTCGACCCCGTCGGGTTCGCGGACGCCGAGCACGTCCGCCTCGTCACCCTCGAGGAGCCCGAGCGCCCCGGGTTCGCCGAGCGTGACGCCGTCGCCGAGCGCGTCGGGTTCGCCGAGCATGAGCCCGTCGCCGAGTGTCTCGGGTTCGCCGAGCGTGACGCCGTCGCCGAGCGCGTCGGGTTCGCCGAGCGTGACGCCGTCGCCGAGTGTCTCGGGTTCGCCGAGCGTGACGCCGTCGCCGAGCGCGTCGGGTACACCCAGCACGACACCGACGGTGGGAGGCTCCGGGACGCCGAGCGCCGCCGAGCTGTCGGCGTGCCTGACCAGCCTCACGAAGCTGGCCGGGGCGGAGCGCGCCGCCGCCCAGGCGCTGCAGGCGAGCGTGTCCCAGACCGGCACGACGTCCGGCGGCACGGCGTCCCCCAGCGCGGGCGGCACCACCGGCCGGACGGGCTCGACGGGAGGAACGACTGGAACCAGCCGGAGCGCCGGTACGGGCTCGGTGGCAGGTACGGGAGCGCTCGGCACCACGACGTCGGGCTCCGCGGGGACCCGGTCCGGTGGCGGCTCCGGTGGTGGCGCGATGACCCCCGCCGCCCAGTTGCTGCAGGACCAGGGCCAGCTCGCCGCTGACCAGCAGACCCTCACCCAGGCCCAGCAGCACCTGGCCGCCGCCACCCTCACCGCGCCGATCGGTGGGCTCGTCGCCCAGGTGTCGCTCACCACGGGCACGACCGCGTCCACCTCGCAGGGCATCACGATCATCGGTGCCGGCGCCGCGACCATCACCGGCACCGTGACCCTGGCCGAGATGCCGAAGGTCGCCCTCGGCGACACCGTGCGGGTGAACCCGGTCGGATCCTCCGCCACCCTCACCGGCACGGTCACCACCATCGGCGTGCTGCCGGCGTCCACATCGGGTTCGACGCCCACCTACCCGGTGACGGTGACCATCGCCTCCGGCACCGAGGGGTTGCCGAGCGGAGACGTCGCCCTGATGTCGATCGTGACGACCTCGGTCGCCGACGCGCTCACCCTGCCCGAGTCGGCGGTGATCGGCACCGGCAGCGGCAGGGGGACGGTCACGCTGCTCTCTGGTGGGACGACCAGCACCGTCGCCGTCAGTACCGGCGCGGTCGGCAGCGGCCGGGTGCAGATCCTGTCCGGCCTGGCCACCGGCGCCACCGTGGCGATCGCGAACCTCAGCGAGCCGCTGCCGACCAACACCGGGATCGCCGGCCGCGCCGGAGCCGCGGTGGGCCAAATCGCCGGGCGGGTGCGTGGGGGCTGACCCCGCCGACAATCCCGGGTGGAGACGTCGTCGCGGCAAGTAGGCTGGCTCGGTCATGAGCCAGTCCCCGCCCCCCGTTCCGGACGCCGCGCCGGTCACCCGGTCGCACATGCCGGCACACGAGCCTCTCGCGGGCGTGCGCATCAGCTACGACCCGGCCCTGCCGATCGCCGCCCACGCGGACCAGATCCGCGAGTTGATCCGTGGGCACCAGGTCATCGTGGTGGCCGGTGAGACCGGTTCGGGGAAGACCACCCAGCTGCCGAAGATGTGTCTCGAGCTCGGCCGTCGCTCGGTCGCCCACACCCAACCCCGCAGGATCGCCGCGCGCAGCGTCGCCGAGCGCCTCGCCGAGGAACTCGACGTGCAGATCGGCGACGTGGTCGGCTACCAGGTCCGCTTCACCCGCAGGGCGGGCCGCGACACCCGGCTCAAGGTGATGACCGACGGCGTCCTGCT